>SYIB01000229.1 GCA_005798965.1 Planctomycetia bacterium | reverse complement strand
GCGAACTGGTTCACGTAGATCGAGCTGGGAATCTCCTTCGAGAGTCGCTCCGCCACGTCCTGGTAGTAGTCGGGGTGCCCCTTGGCCACGTCGGAGCGAGTCATGCGGACCTCGGCGCCCATCGCACGCAGGTGGCTGACCTTCTCCTCGCTCATCTTGTCGGGCATGACGACGACGAGCCGGTAGCCCTTGAGCGCCGCGATCAGAGCGAGCGCAATGCCGGTGTTGCCGGCGGTGGCCTCGACGATCGTGCCGCCAGGCTTGAGGGCGCCGGTCCGTTCGGCGGCCGCGACCATCTCGACGGCGATGCGATCCTTGATCGACTGTCCCGGGTTGAGGTTTTCGAGCTTCACATAAAGCTCGCAGCAGCCCGCGTCGAGGTGATGCAGTCGGAGCATGGGCGTGTTGCCCACCATGTCGAGGAGGCTGTCGTACACAGGAGCGGTCGGCATCGTGGAAGTGTACGGGTGCGCGCTCAGGCGATTTGCCGCACAATCCCGGCATGGGTGTGACCCTCGAGACCGTGGATGGCCGGTTGGCCATGCGCAGCGACGCCGATGCGCCCGGTTCGGGTGTGTCGATCGATCTCGGGACCATCGATGTCCATGCGCTCGGTGGCCATCCGCTCGTTCGCGCGGTGGGCAAGGGTGTTGGTCCTGTCGTCGATGCAACCGCCGGTCTCGGCGGTGATGCGTGGATCCTTGCTGCATCTGGCCGTGCGGTCGTGGCGCTCGAGCGGCACGCATCGATCCACGCGATCTTTGCCGATGCGCTCGCGCGCGCACGAGCGACGCCGATGCTGGCTCATGTCGCGGCACGCATCACGCTGGTGCACGCCGATGCGCGCGATGCCCTGTCTGGTGCAGCGCAAGGTGCGTGGTCGATCCTCGTCGATCCCATGTTCCCGCCCAAAGCCAAGTCGGCACTCGCGCCGCGTGACATCCGGTTGGTGAAGGAAGCCGTGGGCGAGGATCCCGATGCAGCGGAGCTGCTGGCGGCGGCGCTGGCCACGACGGCGCCGCGCATCATCGTGAAGCGGCCGCACGAGGCGCCCCCGCTCGGTGGCGAGCCGCACCATGTGATCGAGAGCCGGCTCGTGCGCTACGACATCTATGATCGGCCGCACCTGATGCCCCGACCATGAGCGCTGCCTGGTTCCATGTTCCCTCGCTCGCCGAAAGCGGCATCGTCTGGATCCCCAAGGACGAGGCGAAGCACGCGGTGGGTGCACGCCGGCTGGGGCCTGGGGATGCCGTCACGCTCTTCGATGGTGCCGGCCATGTAGGGACAGGCGTCGTCACCGATCAGCGTCGGCACGATGGCGCGCTGGCGATCGAGGTCAGCGGGGTGACTACGGCGCCACGGCCGAAGCCCGTGGTGCATCTGGCCGTTGCGATTCCCAAGGGGGATCGCAGTGCCACGCTCATCGAGTCATGCATGCCGTTCGAGCCCGCATCGATCACGCCGCTGGCCTGCGAGCGGAGCGTGCAGCGGTTGTCGGCACACCTCGCTGCGCGCCTCGATCGCATCGCGCTCGAAGCGTGCAAGCAATCACGCCAACCGTGGTCCTGCGCGATCGGCACGGAGGTCTCACCCGAGGCGGCGGTGCGTGCGAACGTGGGGCGCGCCTTGATCCTGCACCCCGGCGGCGCGCCGCTGCGTGAGGCGGTAGGTGGGCTGGATGCCGTGACGGTGCTCATTGGCCCGGAAGGCGGTTTCTCCGATCGAGAGGTCGCGGCGTGCGAAGCTGCCGGGGCTGTTCGAGTTGGTCTTGGCGCGACGATCCTCCGCATCGAGCTCGCGGCGAGTGCGGCGATGGCGGTGCTGCGCCTCGGCGGAGTGTGATGGTCGTCGCCGCTGGGACGGCCGCCGAGGGTGATCCAAACACAAAGGCAGCCGTTGGGACGGCTGCCGAGGGTGATCCAAACAAAAAGGCAGCCGCTGGGACGGCCGCCGAGGGTGATCCAAACAAAAAGGCAGCCGCTGGGACGGCTGCCGAAAATGGAGCGTACCGGAGTCGAACCGGTAACCTCTGCCTTGCAAAGGCAGCGCTCTGCCAATTGAGCTAACGCCCCGTGCGGGGGAGCGGAATCCTACCGTGAGCGGGCCGAGGTGGAAACAGCGTCACGCGTGGTGTCCGGCGGTGCCGTTCTTGCCGTGGATGCCCTTGCGAAACGGAGCCAGAAAGAAAGAACGCCCCGCACAAGGCGGGGCGTTCGAAAGGAGACGGCCTTTGAGGGGCTCAGTCGTTCATTCGGACGAGCCGGTCGAGACCGGCATGCCGTCGGTGGCTGGGGTGGATGGAGTGCGCGAGACCGGCAGCGACTCCATCGTGCGTGGGCGGATGAGCTTCACCCGCAGGGTCGGGTCGTACGTCGTGTCGCCCTTCACGCCCACCAGCGTGCCGAGCATGGGGTCGTACTCGAAGCAGTCGTCAGGCACCACATAGGCGATCGCTTGGCCGGTGGTCGGGTCCGCGAGCACATAGAGCTCGGGGAGCGCCGAGCCGTCGTAGACGACCGACTGATTCAAGTAGCCGAACGCGTCGAAGTCTGCGCGCGACTCGACGGCCTTGGCGATCACCGCGAGAGCGTCGGCGTTGGCGTCGAGCGCGTTGATGGTCGCAGCGACGTTGGCGTTCTCCTGCTGGATCTTCATCAGCAGGTCGATCTGCTGGAGCCGCCAGTTCACGGTCGACTTGGCGCCCGCATCCGATCCGGCGTTGTCGAGGAATCCGATGTACTGCCCACGGATCGCTTCGAGTTCCTCGGAGCGGTCAGGTTGATCGCGTACGCGCTTCCAGGTCGATTCGAGGTCGGCGAGCTTGGCGCGGCGTTCACGGAAGAGATCAAGCGCAGTGGGCTTGGGCGGCTCAACCACGACAACCTCCTCAACCACGACGACCTCTTCGATCGGCGCTGCAGCGGCCGGGCCGCTGGCATCGAGTTCAGGCGTCGCAGCGGTGGTCACTGGCGCAGGCGTCTGCGTGGTGGCCACGGCGGGCGCAGGTGCGGACTTCACGGCATCTGCCGCTGCCTGCACTTCGACGGGCGCAGCCTTGCGCACGTAGTTGGCGTTGACCCACCCCGTGGCGGTGTCGGGCATGCGCACCTTGTAGACCGGCAGTCCATCGACTTCAAGCGTCTCAACCACCGTGAGCGTGGTGCCTGCTGGCAGTGTCGCGATCGACTGGTACGAGTTGCGCGCTGCACCCTGAGCGCTCGCGTTGGGTGCACGCAGCGGTGTCTCGGCAGTCAGTGACAGCATGGTGCCGTCGGCCGAGAGCGTGCCGCCCGAGACGAACGCGTGCATGCCGGCAAATGCGCCGCCACTCGTACGCACGCGAGCCCAGCCATTGGTTTCCTCGATGACCTCGACGACATCTCCCGACTGGAGCTTGCCGAAGGGGTACGAGTCACCGATGACCGGGCCGGTCCGGACGTTGACATTGTTGGAGGTGATGCGGCCTTGGTAGAGCGCTTGGGTGGCGTCTTGCGCAGAGGCCGAAGCTACGCATGCCATCGCGACGATCAAAGGAGTCCATTCCTTCATGGGGCGGATAATACTGGAAGTCGCTTGCTACCATCAGGTGAATGCTCCGGATTCTGCGATTTTTTGCCTTCGCCCCGCTTGCGCTCGTGGTGGCAGCGTGCGAGTCGCCGCTGGGCACCCGCGATGACGAAGCGGAGTGGCGCCAGGCGGTCGATGGTGCGCTGAAGCGGCAGATCGACGAGTCGCAGCCTGCCGACCCAGCCAAGCCCGTCACGCGTGTGCCTGCCACGGCACCGACCAACCTGACGGCGCGCGCACCGGAGCTTGAGGCCTTTGGGCCGGTGGCTTCGGGCGCCGGCATGAAGCTTGACTTGGGGCCCGGGCTTTCGGGCACCGAGCAGCCGCAAGTCGGACTGTCCCTGAAGGATGCGCTGACGACAGCTTTGCGCAACAGTCTCCCGGTCCAGGGCGCACGCATCGATCGGGCGATCCGCACGACGGAGATCGATCAGGCGGAGGCGGCATTCGATGCGGTCCTCGTCGCCGGCGGCGGCTACCAAGGCACCGAGGATCCCCAACCCGCGATTCAGATCGGCCCGGGCGTGCCGCCATCGAACTTCGCCTCGGTCGAGAATCGGGGCGGCAACCTCACGGCAGGCCTCCGCAAGCAACTCGAGACCGGTGGTCGATTCGGCCTCGACGTCGGGGTGACGCAGTCGGAGAACCTGAACGGGGTGACCTTTGTCCCCAACCCCGCCTACGAGACCTCGCTCGATCTGACCCTTGACCAGCCGCTGCTCGCGGGTGCGGGCGAGGACGTCGCGCTCGCGCAGGTGCGGATTGCGCAGGTGCGTGATCGTGCGGCCGCCGAGGAACTCCGGCGATCGATGCAGGACCTCCTGCTGTCGGTCGAGGACCAGTACTGGGAACTGCACGTGCGCCGCCAGGAAGTGGTGGCTGCGGAGTGGCTCGTCCAAGTCGGCACCGAGGTGCGGGATGTGCTGGAAAAGCGGCAGAAGCTCGATGCCACCGTCGCCGACTACTCGGACGCGGTCGCCACGGTCGAGCAGCGCAAGTCCACGCTCATCAACTCGCGCAACGCCGCTCGCACGGCGAGCGATCGCCTGAAGCTGCTGATGAACGATGCGCAGTTCCCGGTCGGCACCGAACTGGTCGTGGCCACGACCGACGAGCCGCCGACCTCGCCGATCGACTTCAGCTTCCGCGAAAGCGTGATCACCTCGGTCGAGCGCAATCCGTCCGTGAAGCTCGCGCTGCTCACGATCGACCAGGCCGACATCAACACGACCGTTGCCAACAACGGCCTGCTCCCGCAGCTCGACCTCAACCTCGCGGTCGGCCTGAACGGTCTCGAAGGTGACCTCGGGGGGGCGAGCGAGGACATCGTGGATGCGGACTTCGTCTCGTACCTCGCCGCGCTGCAGTTCTCGCAGCCCATCGGCAACCGTCCGGCGGAGGATGCGTGGCGCATCGCGCGGCTCCAGCGCAGTCGTGCGGTCACCGGCTACCAGCAGGCCGTCGAGAACGCGGTGTTTGGCGTCAAGAGCGCGCTTCGTGATGTGAGTGCGGCCTACCAGCTCATCGAGCAGGCGCAGATCACTCGCCTGGCGCAGGCTGAAAACCTTCGGGCCTTGCTGCTGCTTGAGAAGACTCTTGCCGCGCTGACCCCCGAGTTCCTGGCGCTCAAGTTTCAGCGCCAGAACGCACTGGCGAATGCCCATGTGGAGAGTGCTCGGGCCAGGGCCCGCTACAACCAGTCGATCGCGCGGTTGCAGCAGGCTTCGGGCACGATCCTCGAATCCAAGGGATTCAGCTTCGATGAGGCTGGCAGTTGGGGCGCCCCGCGCTGAGCCATGCCGATCGTCCTGCCCTACGACACAGAGAGCGTGCACTTCGCGGCGGGGGAACTGCGCAACGGCGGGGTGATCGCCTTCGCGACCGAGACGGTCTACGGGCTCGGGGCGCGCACGATGGATGCGGAGGCGATCGCGAAGCTCTACGCGCTCAAGCGTCGCCCGGCCGACAACCCGCTCATCGCGCACGTGCTTGACGTCGCTTCGGCGCGGCCGCTGGTGGCCGACTGGCCGATCGAGGCGTCGCTGCTGGCCAGTGCATGCTGGCCGGGCCCGCTCACGATGATCGTCGGCAAGGCTGACTCCGTTCCGCTGGCCGCGACCGGCGGGCGCGACACCATCGCGATCCGCTCGCCCAGGCACCCGCTCGCACGCGCGCTGCTCCACGCGGTCGGTGCACCGGTCAGCGCGCCGAGCGCCAACCGCAGCGGGCAGGTCAGCCCCACGGCTGCGGAGCATGTGGCACAGGATTTCCTCGATGAGCCGGAACTGCTGATCCTTGACGGCGGACCGTGCACGCTGGGCATCGAGAGCACCGTGATCGACCTGACGACACCGGT
>SYIB01000228.1 GCA_005798965.1 Planctomycetia bacterium | reverse complement strand
AGCGGAGGAGCATGGTGGTCGAGCAGGGCATCGTGCCCGGCGTGCCGGGAGCGTAGCCGTTATCGTCGCTGCATGGCGACGCTGCGCTTGATCGGAATGCCCCTGGGTTCCTACCAGACCAACGCCTACGCGGTGTGGGATGGCGACGACGCATCAAGGGGCTGCTGGATCATCGATCCGGGCGAGCGCCCCGGCCGCCTGATCGAGCGCATCCGCTCCGAGGGGCTCGTGCCGGACGCAATCCTGTTCACCCATGCGCACGTCGACCACATCGCAGGGTTGCCCGAGGCGCTTGCCGCGTTCGGCGACCTTCCCAGGTTGGCGCATCGGAGCGAGCAGGAGTGG
Source organism: Planctomycetia bacterium (assembly GCA_005798965.1). Classification (GTDB taxonomy): domain Bacteria; phylum Planctomycetota; class Phycisphaerae; order Phycisphaerales; family SM1A02; genus SYIB01. The sequence continues at coordinate 3,137 of SYIB01000228.1, read as the reverse complement.
TTCGGCGAGCCCGCGCTGAACCTGTCGGAGTGGGGGGAGCGCCCGGTCTCCGTTGCCGCGCCGACCGGTGAGCTCGCCGATGGCCAGCGGTTGCGGCGAGGTGGCCTCGAGTTCGAGGTGCAGCACCTGCCCGGACACTCGCCCGGCGGATGCTCCTTCCGTTGTTCCGCCGCTGGCGTGGCCATCGTGGGCGATGCGCTCTTCGCCGGGTCGATCGGGCGCGTCGACTTTCCCACGAGCGATCCAACGGCCATGCGTGCGTCCCTTGCCCGGCTGATGGAGTGGCCCGATGCGACCACCGTGCATGCCGGCCACGGGCCATCGACGACGATCGGGCGCGAGCGTGCGACCAACCCATTCATCGTGCACCCCGACTCATGGTGAGTCCTCCGGTACGATCCGAGCATGGGGTCCGACGAGAAGATCTTCCGTGAAGGCGCGATTGAGACCGCAGCATCGCCCGACCAGCTGAATGCCATCGCACCGCTGGTCACGCCGCGCCACGTCCTCCTGATTTCCTCGGTCTTCCTCCTGGCGGGCATCCTGATCGGTTGGGCCTTCTTCGCATCGATCCCGATCACGGTCACCGGACCGGCGCTCATCAAGCACGATGCGCAAGGCAAGGCCGTCGGGTGCGTGGCGTTCTTCTCGTTGAGCGAAGGCAAGCGCGTCGATGTGGGGCAGGTGGCCTACGTTGCGGTCTCCACGGTCGAGGAAGACCAGCACGGCGTGCTGGTGGCCCGCGTCGACATGGTGGATGAGCGGCTCACCTCGCTCGAGACCGTCACGCAACTCGCAGGCGACCCCACGCTCGCGCAGGAGATCCAGAGGCAGCTCGGCACCACGCTCTTTGCCTCCATCATGTTCGATTCGGCGGATGGCCGTCTTCGATGGCAGGGTGGCCTGACGCCCGAGGATGACGATCTCAAGCTCTTCACCCCGTGCGAAGTCCGCGTCGTGATCGACGAGAAATCGCCGGTGCAACTGCTCCTGCCCACGCTCTTTGCCAACGACGGCAAGGCTGGCAGCGGAGTTCGGTGAATGGGGACGGAGATCGCCACACCGGAGGCTGCCCTTGCACTCGAGCGCATCGCGCCCGTGCATGTGCCGGTGGTGCTGCAGATGGAAGCGGCCGAGTGCGGCGCGGCCGCACTCACGGCGGTCTTGGCCCACCATGGCTGTCACCGCACGCTTGAGGAGCTCCGACGCGCGTGCGGCGTGAGCCGTGATGGGAGCAATGCGCTGCAGATCGCCGAGGCAGCGCGTCATTACGGCATGGAGTCCGATGGCTTGAGCGCCGAGCTCGATGAACTCGCGGGGGTCGCCATGCCTGCGATCCTGCACTGGGGCTTCAACCATTTCCTCGTGCTCGAGGGCTTCGACGGCACCTCGTGGCACCTGATGGATCCTGCGCTCGGTCGCCGCACGGTCTCGACCGATGACTTCCGCCGCGACTTCACGGGTGTGTGCATCGAGATCAAGCAGGCCGAAGGATTCGCCCCGTCGGGCCAGCCATCGTCGCCCTGGCCGGCGCTGCGCGCGAGCCTGCGCGGCTCGGGGCCGGCGATCATCGTGGCGCTCGTGGCGGGTGTACTCATGTCGATCCCGGGGATCGCGGTCCCAGTGCTGGGGTCGGTCTTCGTCGATGGCGTGCTCGCGCGGGGGCAGTCGAGCTGGATCATGCCAATCGTCGGCTTCGCGCTGATGGCGGTTCTGGCGAAGGCGGTGCTCTCGGCCGTGCAGGCGGCTGTGCTGATCAGGCTCGAGCGCCGGATGTGCATGACCAGCAGCGCTCGGTTCATGGAGCATGCCCTTCGGCTGCCGGTCGATTTTTACTCGCATCGATTGCCGGGGGAGATGGTCTCGCGCCTGGGAGGCATCGAGCGACTCAGCCAGCTGCTCGGCGCAAAGCTCTTTCCGGCAATGGCGGGCGCTGCGACCGGTGTGCTCTATCTGGTGGCGATGATCTCGATCGATCTTCGGCTCGCCCTGCTGTCGGTGCTCGTGGCCGCCGTGATCGCCTTCATCATCGCCAGGTCAGCGCGAACGATGCGCGATCAATCGCGCATCGCCGAGCAGGAGTCGGGGCGGCAGGCAGGCATCGTGGCCGTCGGCCTGCAGGCCATGGAGACGCTCAAGGCCTCCGGCCGTGAAAGCGATTTCCTCGCGCGCGTGATGGGTGCGCAGGCGCGTGCACGACGCAGCCGGCAGGACCTCGAGCATCGTGGGTTGGCCGTTGAATCCGTCCCGCCCTACTTTGAGTCGCTGCTCTCGCAGGCGATCGTGCTGGCCTTTGGGGCGGCGCTGGTCATGCAGGGCGAACTCACGCTCGGCGGGCTGCTCGCGTTCCAGACGATTCTGTTCTTCTTCATGGGGCCGGTGGTCGACCTGGCGGGATTCGCGCAGGAGTTCCAGTCCGTCCACGCCGACCTGTCGCGCCTCGATGATGTGCAGCGCCATCCGACCGATCCCTTGGCGGCCCCGGCGGCCGAGGCCGGCGTGGCACGCATCGAGGGTTGCGTCGAGCTGTGCGAAGTGACCTTCGGCTACGCCGAGAGCCAGCCGCCGCTGCTGGAATCCTTCAGCCTCCGCGCCGAGCCCGGACGCCGCATCGCGCTCGTGGGCGGTACCGGCAGCGGCAAGAGCACGGTGGCCAAGCTCGTGACCGGGCTCTACCGGCCGTGGTCAGGCAGCATCGAGCTCGATGGCCGAGACCTGTCGGACTGGCCGCGCATTGAGCGCACCGGTGGAGTGGCGCTGGTGGCACAGCTGCCCCAGCTCTTCGAGGGCTCGCTGCGTGAGAACCTCACGCTGTGGGACGCCGACATCCCCGAGTCCTGGCTCTACGAGGCGCTCGAGGATGCCGCCAGCGCGGACCTCCTCCTGCGCCGCGGTGGACTCGGACAGCGCGTGGAGGAGGGTGGATCGAACTTCTCCGGCGGCGAGGCGCAGCGGATCGAGATCGCGCGTGCGCTGGCGAGGCGCCCGAGCGTCATCGTGTTCGACGAGGCCACGAGCGCGCTCGATGCCGAGACGGAGTTCCGCATCGACCGAGCCCTGCGCCGGCGCGGTTGCACCTGCATCATCGTGGCGCACCGACTGTCCACCGTGCGCGATGCCGACGAGATCATCGTGCT
>SYIB01000027.1 GCA_005798965.1 Planctomycetia bacterium | reverse complement strand
CAGGGTGGCCTGATGCGGGTGATGCAGGTCTATGGCGCGGGTGCGCTGCGGACGGCTGTCGCCGCCGCCGCCTGTGGAGCTCTGGTTGCGGGTGTCGCCCTGCTGCACGCATGGCTTGCAGAGGGCTCCTCGTGGATGCAGCGCACGGAGCGGTGGATTCGCGCGGCCTGGATCACGCTTGCGCTCTCGCCGGCGATCGTGATCGCGGTGGCGCACGTGCACGCATGGAATCGAGATGGACTTTCATGGATGCACGATGGCCTTGGCATCGTCACCGCAGCGCAGCTCTCGCGGTGGGGATGGATCGGTGCGGTGCTGGGCTGGCTTGCGGTGCGGAGTGCGCCCGGCGATGTACGAGCCAGCGCACGGATCGATGGTCGTGCGTGGACAGTCGTGCTCGCGCTCTGGCCCCGCGTGGGGGTGGCGTGTGCCGCTGCCGGAGCGATCGGTGCGGTCGGTGCCGCCGGGGAAGTGGTCGTGTCGGCGCGAGTGCAGCCACCGGGCGGCGAGTGGATCGCCAGCGCACTGCTCAATGCGATGCACTACCAGCGGCCTGACGTGGTCGCTGGCTTCGTGCCCATCCTGATGCTCGTCGCCGCAGTCGCTGCTGTCGCCCTGGCGTGGTTGATGAGGCGCTTCGGTGGCATGACGCTCGCGTGCCTTGCCGTGCTGCCGCTCATGGTCGCCTGTGAACGCGAGCCGCAACCCACGCCGCTCCCGGCATGGTGTGCCGATGCGCGCATCATCGGTCGCGGCGGCAAGGGGCCGCTGCAGTTCAACTACCCACGGGCCATGGCATGGACCCCGGCCGGGGAGCTCGTCATCATCGATCGCAGTGCGCGCGTGCAGGTCATCGGTGCCGATGGCGTGTTTCGCCGTGAGTGGATGATGCCCGAGTTCGACCAGGGATTCCCCACGGGTGTGAGCGTGTCGCCCGAGGGTGAACTGTGGATCGCCGACACGCACGAGCATCGGATCACGGTGATGGATGACCGTGGAGAGGTGCTTCGGACCTTCGGCGGCTTTGGCCAGGAGCCGGGGCAGTTCGTCTTCCCGACCGACATCGCGTTCGGCGAGGATGGCATGGTGTACGTGAGCGAGTACGGGGGGAACGACCGGATCCAGGTGTTCCGACGCGATGGCAGCTTCGTGCGCGCGTTCGGCCACCACGGTGTGCCTGGTGACGATTCGCCCGAGCCAAAGTTCGACCGGCCGCAATCGATGCTCATGCTTGGTGCGGGGCGGCTGCTGGTGACCGATGCGTGCAACCATCGGCTGGTGGAACTCACGACCGACGGAGCGTTCGTGCGCTCCATCGGCGCAATGGGTCAGGAGCCGGCCGAACTGCTCTACCCGTACGGACTCGAGCGGCTCGATGCGACCACCGTCCTCGTGACCGAGTTCGGGGGGTGCCGGTTGCAGGCCTTTGATCTTGCCAGCGGTGCGTCGAGCGGCTGCTGGGGCAAGGGTGGTCGGGAACCCGGCCTGCTGAACGGGCCATGGACGGCGCAGGTCGGTGATGGAACCATGGCCGTGCTCGATTCGACCAACAATCGGATCTATCTGATGCCGTCGGATCGCTGGACCGAGCGCGCCCGGCGCGAGGCCCGGGGGGTACCCTTCAAGTGATGCCGTCGATCGATGTCGAACGCCCGCTGGCACTGGTGCTGCTCGTGCTGGTCCCCGTGCTGTGCTGGATGGCATGGCGTCGCCGCGGCGTGGTGGGCCGCGGCAAGACGATCGCCACGATGGTGCTGCGCGGGGTCCTCGTGATGCTGCTGTCGCTGGCGGTGTCGCAGCCGAGCCTGGTGCGCAAGGGCGAGGGTTTGACGGTCATGGTCGTGTCGGATGCGAGCCGATCGGTTCCGCAATCGATGCAGCAACAGGCGCAGAAGCTGGTCGATGGTCTGGTCGCCGCCAAGCGTGAGACTGCCGATCGCGTTGGCCTGGTGACGTTCGCCGAACGCCCTGAGGTGCGTGCGGTCGCCGAGAGCGATGCAAGCCTCGATGTTTCGCAGCATGGCGGTGGCCGGATGGCGACAGGGATCGAAGGTGCGCTCCGTCGTGGGATGGCGATGCTGCCGCCGGACACGGCCAGCCGCATGCTGCTGATTTCCGATGGCAACCAGACCGCTGGCAACGCGCTGGAAGCTGCCGAGGCTGCGCGCGCCAACGGCATTCCGATCGATGTGGTGGCGTTGCCCTTCAGCTATGCCAGCGAGGTGATGGTCGAGTCGCTGCGCGCTCCGAGCACCGCGCGCGAGGGGCAGACGATCGACCTTCGAGCGTCGATCCGGAGCATGGGTCCGAACCGAGGCCTGGTGACGCTGCGCGAGAACGGCGAGCCGGTCGATCTCGATCCTTCAGCGCCGGGGACTGGCCTTGCGGTCGAGCTCAACGCCGGGGTGAATGCGCTGACGTTCCCCATGGTCGTGGTGGGCCGGAAAACCCGCCGCTATGAGCTGGTGTACACGCCGGATGATCCGGCGTCGGATGCGATCGCCGAGAACAACCGTGGCGCCGCGATGGTGCTGGTGAGCTCGGGTGCGAAGGTCCTGATCGTCGATGGCAGCGATGGAGGCGACGAGTCGAAGCCCTTGGCCGCGGCGCTCGCGGAGGGCGACATTCCATCGCGGGTGATCACGCCGGATGAGCTCGACAACGAGGGCGTCTCGGCGCTGGCAGATGCCGATGCGGTGGTCTTGGCGAACGTGGGGCGCTTCGAGATCACGAACGAAACGGACCAGTTGCTGCACTCGTACGTGCATGACCTTGGCGGCGGCTTGTTGGTGACCGGCGGTGACCGCGCTTTCGGTGCAGGTGGCTGGCAGGGCAGCGAGGCGTCGAAGGCCTTCGCCGTCAAGCTCGAGCCGCCGGCCACGCGCCAACTGCCCAAGGGAGCGCTGGTGCTCGTGATGCACTCGTGCGAGATGGCCGCTGGCAACTACTGGGGCGAGAAAGTCGCCGAGGCCGCCGTCGATGCGCTGAGCCGGCTCGACCTCGCCGGCATCGTGACCTTTGATTGGGGCGGGAAGGATGGCAAGCTGGCATCGTGGGCGCACGACCTGCAGCCCGTGGGGGACAAGTCGGCGATTCGCGCGGCGATCAAGAAGATGGTCGTGGGGGACATGCCGGACTTCAAGGCGAGCCTGACGCTGGCGAAGGAAGGGCTTGCCAAGGCGAGCGCCGGCCAGAAGCACATCATCATCATCTCGGACGGCGACCCGAGCCCGCCCACGCAGGCGGACCTCAACGAGCTCAAGCGCCTGAAGATCACCGTGACCACGATCATGGTGGGCGGGCACGGCACGAGCATCGACCTGCAGAACATGCGCGCGGTCGCCGAGCAGACCGGTGGCACGTTCTACAACGTGCAGAATCCGAACCTGCTGCCCAAGATCTTCACCAAGGAAGCCACGCTCGTCAGCCGCACGCTGATCCTCGAGCAGACGATCCGCCCGGTGGTGGAGCAATCGACAGGCGGGCCGATGGATGGCGCAGGAAGCCTCCCCGAAGTGAACGGTTGGGTGGTGACGGTGCCGCGCGAGGGCCTTGCGCAGGTGCCGGCCGTGCTGCCGACGACGGAGTCGAAGGACCCGTTGGTCGCGTACTGGAACTACGGACTAGGCAAGTCGATGGCGTTCACCAGCGATCTGGGTGGCAGGTGGGGCCGCCCGTGGGCGAATTGGAGCGGCTACCAGCCGTTCTGGACACGCGCACTGCGCTGGATGATGCGACCGCCGACGGCGCAGGACTTGCTGGTGTCGACCTCGGTTGATGGTGATGTGGGCCGCGTACAGGTGTCGGCCTTCACAGCGGATGGCGAGCCGCGCGACTTCCTTCGCAGCTCGGCCACGCTGATGCGGCCTGATGGAACCATCGAGGTGCTCGACCTGCAGCAGACGGCGCCCGGCCAGTACGTGGCGAGCTTCGATGCGCGGGAGCAGGGGGCGTATCTGGCCAGCGTGTCGGCGCGCGATGGGATGGGTGCGGATCGCTCGGCTCGATCGGTGGTCAGCGTGCCGTATCCGCGTGAGCTGGCGGCCACGCGCGATGACTCGGCCCTGCTTCGTCGGATCGCGGAAGTGAGCGGCGGTCGCATGATCGCGCTGAAGGATGCGGCGACCGTCGACTTTTTCGATCGCAGCGGACTGTCGATGCCAGAGGCGGCGAAGCGGATCTGGAACGTGCTGGCGATCCTCGCCGCGGCGCTGCTGATCATCGACGTCGCTGCCCGCCGCATCACGCTGGACCGTGATGCTGCGCGCGATCTGGCGGCGATGGCGGTAGGCGAGGGGGCGAAGGCCAGCGGAGCGACGGTCGAGGCGTGGAAGCGCGCCCGCAGCGGTTCACGCAAGGCGCCAACCGAACCTGTTGCTCCCGCTGCACCGTCCAAGCCGGATCGTCGCCCCACGCCGAGCGCGCCGGTGGAGATCGTGGATCGCACGCAGGCGAATCCCGCCACGCCATCGACCGAGCCGCCATCCACTGAAGACGCATCCAGCCTCGCGCGACTGCGTGCAGCCAAGCGCCGAGCACGGGGCGAGGAGGATGCGTCATGACGCGGCTCCAGCCGGTGCCCGATGCTCCAGCGACCATCGATCAGGCACGCGCGGCGGCTGCTGCATTCGGCCAGACCGTGCAGGCGATGCGCCAGGAAGTCGGTCGCGTGCTCGTGGGCCAGCAGGCCGTCGTCGATGAGTGCCTGGTAGCGCTGCTGGCCGATGGCCACGTGCTGCTCGAGGGCGTGCCCGGCCTGGGCAAGACGCTCCTCGTGCGCACGCTCGGTCAGATCCTCGGGCTGCGCTTCTCGCGCATCCAGTT
>SYIB01000227.1 GCA_005798965.1 Planctomycetia bacterium | reverse complement strand
GTGGATGTCCAACCGCGGTCGGCAGAACGTGGCGAGCTGGCTGACGAAGACCGCCGGCGTGGACTGGCGCTGGGGCGCGTGGTGGTTCGAGAGCCAGCTGCTCGATTACGACGTCGGCCCCAACTGGGGCAACTGGCAGTATGTGGCCGGCGTCGGCAACGACCCGCGCAATCGCACCTTCAACGTGCGCGCGCAGGCCGACCGCTACGACCCCGATGGTGCGTACCAACGGGTGTGGGGGTGAGCCCTGTGGCGGCGCTCTCCAAGGGCGCCCTCGATTGCCGGTTATTCACGGCACGATGCACATCGCCGATTGGAACCGGGCACCCCCGCCGAGCACGGCTGGCAGCCAGGTTGCGCCGCCATCGGGAGAGAAGTCGCACGCGCCGACGTCATCGGCCTGCACTGCCTTGCCGGCCTGCGTGAAGATCGTCAAGGTCGACAGGCAATCAGCCCCATCCGGCTTGACGAGCACCGCCACTGACAGCACCTCGCGATCCGATGGGGCGAGCACTCCATCCATGACGAACTCATGCACCGACTGTCCGGGCAGAACTTGGGCCGGGATGACGCGCATGAGCGCCGGCCGATCAATGACCGACGGCGCGCCACCATCGCGGAACCACACGATGATGCGCGCTGCGCTCGTACCGGGATAGAACTCCCTCCCGGCCGCAGGGCCATCCTGCGCCTTCGACTGCACGTTCGCGCGTGCCGAACCAAGCAGCGAGAGCCGACTGATCGATCGCAGACCTTGCGGGACAGGCTGGCGAATCATGATCGCATCCGAGGCGATGCCGTTGAAATCAGATCCCAGCCCAGCGATCGGAAAGCCCAAGGTCAACGCACCCGATGGACAGCCCGCGAGCACCGACGTCGGAGCGACAGGCTCCTGCCCACACTCGTGACCGAGGCCAAGGAAGAACCCCTGCGCTTGAAGGCACGCGAGGCGGTCGGTCTGGACGCACTGCCCGGTGCCGCTGGCGCAGGCCGCTGCGCGAAGATCGCTCTCGATGATCATCGGAAACCGGCCGCCCGCATCGAGGTCCCAGTTGAGTTCGGCGCACGCGAGATTGACCGACGAGGACAGTCCAGACTGATTGAGCGGAAACGGCCAGATCCGGCGACCATCCGGAACCGGCGAACCAAAGTCAGCAGTCGAATCCCCTTGCCAGATTCGCAGCACGAGGTTGCCGTCACAGTCACGCATCATGCCCGGGTAATCCGTCGCGGTGCAAGGGCCCCATGCCTCCACGAGCGCTCCAAGATCCGTGCCGTCAACCTCGCCATCGAGGTTCAGATCGGCGATGCACGCGCCTGCCGAGGTATCGCACTGCCCCCAAGCGCCGAGAACGATCGCCAGATCGGTGCCATCGACTGATCCGCTGCCATCGAGGTCGCCGGAGCACGTCGCCTGCCCACCGCCGGTGGAACCGTAGGTGGCCGTCAGTGCATAGCCAAAGCCCACGGGCCCCGAGGCGACCGTCGACTCCCACGCGATGTCGACACCCGCAGCGCTGGACGAGCTGATCATCCGCAGCGCGAGCTGATCGCCGGGTTCGCCGAAGAAGAACGAATCACTGTCCCACAGCAACGCACCCGATGCAGCATCCGTGATGCGAACCACGGCTCGGCTCGAGCCGCTACCGCGGGCATCGATCCAGGGACTGCACGCGTTGACCGTCACGTGAACCGGACCCGACGGATGGCGCACGTTGCGCACGCAGCGGAAGGATGCGTCGATCGGCGTGATGCCGTCGCCGAGCACGATCGACCGCGACTGGCCATTCCACGAACCCGCGTCGGTGCAGATGAGCGGCGCGGGAGCGTCGCACGCCTGCACGACGCGATTGGCCGCTCCGGCGAGCACGCCGTGCCCGCCAACAATCGCACGAACCGGATCGACCACATCATGGAGTTCGCCGCGCGCCGCCGATGCAACCAACGCAAGCCGCGCTCTGGTGGCGATGTTGACTGGCGATCGCAGTTCGTCCGCCGTCGGGGGATGCCGTTCGAGGTGGAGCGCCGCCACACCCGAGACGATGGGTGCCGACTGCGACGTTCCCGACATGAACTTCAGCCCTCCCTGCGGTCGCTTCCAGTCGGCAGAGAGGATGGTCGTGCCCGGGGCCCACAGGCTGACCAGCGGTCCATGGTTGGAGAAGAGCGACGGCTGGTCATCGACGTCGGTGGATCCCACGTTGAGTGCGAAGGCTGAGGCGGCTGGGTACTTCCACGACGAGGGCCAGCTGTCGTTTCCGGCGGAAACCACCGTCACGAAACCCCGGAACTGCAGTTCCGCCAGTGCGGCCTCTGCCAGCCGCCAGGTCGGAAGCTCCTCTGGGTCGATGTTGGATCCGAATGAACAATTGACCACCGCCGGAAGCGGCACGTTGCCAGGCTTCGCGATCCAGTTGATCGCTGCGAGTGCCGCGGAGAGTTGGAACTGCCCCGACTCGCTGGACGTCCCGAGCGCCATGATCGAGGCCCCCGGCGCCACGCCGACGCTTGCTCCAGCCGCACAACCAGCGACATGCGTGCCGTGTCCCACGGTGTCCCGACCGCCCTCGACGCCGCTGAAGCTCATCGCCGTCACGATGCGTCCGGCAAACTCGGTGTGCTCAAGCGCGATGCCGCTGTCGATCAGCACCACGGTGACACCCTTGCCAGTCGCTCCACACGGATCGAAGTCGGGCGCAAGACCGTTCGGATCCGATACACGACGCAACGCCCAGGGTACGGGGTTGTTTGGGCCGGTTGGCGGTTCAGCTGACGATCCCACGAACGAACACGAGGCATCCTTCACCACGCGCAGCACGAGCGGGTGCGCGCGCAAGTCGGCAATCTCCGCGTCGCTGAGAGGCGCGGCGAAGCCGACCATGGCGTGCTCGTACCGAAAGCGCGCGCGCCCAGCGCCGACCGTGTCGGCAAGAACGCCATCGAGCAGCGTGGCAGCGAGTGCAGGAGACGTGCGCCGCGACTTGGCGCGCAGTTCGACAATGGCGGGCGTTCGCTCATCGGCGGGCGATGCATTAGCGCAACGCTCTCTGACCAAGAGGCTGCACATCAGCAGCGAGCACGCGAGCAGGTTCAGTCGTCGCGAAAGGGATTTCTGCAACAGCATCGGTCCGAAAGAATACACGCAACGATGCTCAAGGCAATCGAGGAGTCGCCGCTTGATCGGGTTTTGACGTGCCCACGCCCCACGTGGCGACCCGGAGGCGCTGGACGGGTGTCGACGCGGGGCGTGGGATGGATGGACCTCCGCGCCGGTGATGGCCGGTCCGCGCTCCGATCGACGACGCCAGCACGATCGTCATACCCTGATGCCATGGCACCGCACAGGGATGGCACCGCGCGAACGCAACTGACATCCGATGACGTGATCACCACGCTTGGGCTGCTTCGGCATCCCGAGGGTGGTTTCTACCGCGAGACGTTCCGCGCACCCGACGCGCCGCGCGGCGCCAGCACGTCGATCCTGTTCCTGCTGCCTTCGGGCGAGCAGAGCCGTTGGCACCGCGTCGACGCCGACGAGCACTGGCTGTTCCATGACGGCGACCCGATGGAGTTGCTGCTGGCCGACCCTGTGTCGGGCACGCGCACGCGCATCGTGCTTGGGCGCGACATCATGCACGGCGAAGCGCTGCAGGCGGTCGTGCCGCGCGGCTGGTGGCAGGCGGCGAGGCCGCTCGGTGCCTGGACGCTGGTCGGCTGCGTCGTGGCGCCAGCGTTCGAGTTCACCCACTTCGAGATGGCGCCCAAGGGCTGGGAGCCGGGTGGAGACTGAGTGAGTGTGAGCGCCGCAGCGCGCTCGCGGAGTCGATCTTCGCGCCGAACTTGGCCGTGAGGGTGGAGATCCCGCTCCCGACCAGAACTGCGACGATGATGCCGATCACACCGCTTGGACTGCCAACGTGAACGCGCTCTGGCGCGACCTCGGCCATGCGCTGTGCCGGGTACCAGCCGCCGCGAAGTTTCGTACGCTTCACCCATGTTTGCAGCACTTTCCACAGCGGCCGCCGCGCGTCTGGCGCGGCTCGAGATCGAGCTCCCGTCGTGGGGCTTCGCCGATACGGGCACGCGGTTCGGCAAGTTCCTGCAAGATGCCGCGGCGCTGTCGATCGAGGACAAGCTCGACGACGCCGCGCAGGTGCATCGTCTGACGGGTGCCTGCCCGCAGGTGGCGGTCCACGTGCTCTGGGATGTCCCCTCCGGCGGTGGCGCCGAGCTGGCGGCGCTTGCGCATGCGCGGGGGCTTCGGATCGGCTCGATCAATCCGAATGTCTTCCAGGATCAGTGCTACAAGCATGGTTCGGTGGCGAACGAGGACTCCTCGGTGCGGCGGCGTGCGATCGCGCATCTGGTCGAGTCCGTCGAACTCGGGCGTACCTGTGGCTCATCGGTGCTCACGCTTTGGTTCGCAGACGGCACGAACTATCCGGGTCAGGGCAGCATGGCGCGGCGCAAGCGATGGTTTGCCGACGCACTCCGCGAGGTCCACGCGGTCATGCCGCCGTCAATGCGCATGCTCGTCGAGTACAAGCCGTTCGAGCCTGCGTTCTATCACACCGACATCGCCGACTGGGGCATGGCGTACGTGCTCGCGAAGTCCGCCGGCGCGCGCGCGCAAGTGCTCGTCGACACGGGGCACCACCTGCCCGGGCAGAACATCGAGCACATCGTGTCAGTCCTCGCCGATGAGGGCATGCTTGGTGGATTCCACTTCAACGACAGGCACTATGCCGACGACGACCTGACCATGGGGTCAATCGATCCGTACCGAATCTTCCGCATCTTCCTCGCCATCTGCGAGGTCGAGCGCGCGCTTGGGCGCGATCTTCCCGTCGAGTTCATGGTCGACCAGTCGCACAACCTGAAGCCGAAGGTCGAGGCGATGGTGCAGACGGTCATGACCGCGCAGGAACTGTTCGCGAAAGCGCTTTCCGTCAATCTCGACGAGCTCGACGCGGCGCGTGCGCGCAACGACATCGTCGGTGCCGAGGAATGCCTGAAGCGTGCCTTCGCGACCGATGTGCGCGCGGCGCTTGGCGACTGGCGAGTGTCGCGAGGGCTCCCTGCCGATCCGCTCGCCGAGCATCGGTCGTCGGGATACGAGGCGCGGGCGGCGGCGGCGCGGCTTCCGCGAAAGAAGGCAAGCGGCGCAAGCTACGCATGAGCGGTGTGCGCAGGCATGTCGCGATCGACCTCGGGGCGTCGGGTGGCCGCGTGATCGACGTGACGGTCTCCGTTGGTTCGATCAAGACGCGCGTCCTTCATCGATTCACGAACGCGCCCGTCGCGACCTCGCGCGCCGGAGGCCTGAAGCTCTGCTGGCCGTTCGAGCGGCTTTTCGCGGAGATCCTCGTGGGCCTCCGCCGCGCGGCCGAGGGCGGCGCCGTCGACTCGATCGGCATCGACTCCTGGGCGGTCGACTATGCCCTGCTCGATGAACACAGCGAGCTTGTGCGCCCGATCGCGGCCTACCGTGACGCCCGAACGCAGGAGCCATTCTTGCGGCTGCGGTCGCAGATCGGCGACGAGTTGATCTACCGCACGACGGGTATCGCCTTCCAGCCCTTCAACACGCTCTACCAGCTCGCGGCCGACGCGGCTGATCCGAGCCGCCCGTTCGAGCGCACGCAGCGCATGCTCATGCTGCCCGACTACGTCGCCTTTCGCCTGTGCGGCGCGATGCTGTGCGAGGGAACGAACGCGAGTTCGACACAGATGCTCGATGCACGCACTGGTACGTGGAGCGTGGAGCTCACACGCGCCGCGGGCGTTCCCGCGCGGGCGCTGCCTGAGATCGTCGAGGCTGGGACGCGGCTCGGCGCAATCACCGCGGAGATCGCGGACTTGACGGGTCTCGATCCATCCACGCCGGTCATCGCGACAGCGACGCACGACACCGCCTCTGCAGTGGTCGCGGCCCCAATCGATCCGGCGCACGACATCTACGTCTCGAGCGGAACCTGGTCGCTCGTCGGCACCGAGCTGCGTCACGCGGTCACCAGTGATGCCGCGCGCCGCGCGAACATCACCAACGAGCACGGGGCGTTCGGAACCGTTCGAATGCTTCGGAATGTCGCGGGACTCTGGCTTGTGCAGCAGCTCGAGGCAGCCTTCGAGGCGGAAGGTCACGCGCGCACGTGGGCTGAGCTCGCAGCCCTGGCCGCGGCGGCAGAACCTCTGAAGAGTGTGGTGAACCCAGACGATCCTGCGCTGTTCGAGCCTGGCGACATGCCCGCGCGCATGCGCGCGGCCTGCTCGGCGCGCGGCGAGCCCGTACCTGATGATGATGGTGCGCTCGTCCGTTGCGCGCTGGACTCGATCGCGCTCGCGACTGCGCACGCGGCTCGCGAGATCGCGGCGATCTCGGATCTTGCCGTACGTCGCATCGTCGTTGTCGGTGGCGGCGCTGCGAACGAACTGCTCGACCAGCTCATCGCCGACGCGTCTGGCCTGCCCGTCGAGACGGGTCCGACCGAGTGCACAGCGATCGGGAACGCACTGGTCCAGTACGCGGCACTCGAGAGGCTCACGGACGCGGAGCCGCTGCGGAGCATCGTCCGAACGTCGTTTCCGTGCCGCCGATTCGAGCCCGATTCGGCAGCGTACGCAGGCATGCAGGCGGCAATGGCACGCGCGAGACGGTAGTGTGTCGGTTCCCAACCCAACAACCATGACTACCGCGACCCAACGCAACACCCTGGGCCAGAACCCGAACTTCGTCCGCCGCACCTGGAACGATGCCGATGCCGCCAAACTCGACCCCGTCGCGCTCCTCGTCTACCGCTCGAACCGGCTCGGCGACGACCAGCGGGTCACCAACACGGGCGGCGGCAATACCTCAAGCAAGATCATCGAGAAGGACGCGCTGACGGGTCAGTCCGAGCACGTGCTCTGGGTCAAGGGCTCGGGCGGCGACCTGCGCACGGCCGGGCGTGAGTTCTTCTCGTCGCTGTCGCTCGCCAAGCTCGATCAGCTGAGGTCGGTCTACGCCGCGCGCACGCCCAATGGGATCAAGACGCAGGCC
>SYIB01000226.1 GCA_005798965.1 Planctomycetia bacterium | reverse complement strand
GATCGTGCGTCGTCAGACCGCGCAGGATGCCCAGGAGCGGCTCCAGCGAGAAGCGACCGAGGAACTCCGCGTCGCGGCGCACTTCGACGATCGAAGCGAAGCGATGCTCGAGGAGCTGGCCGAGCTCCGGGACGAGCGCACCCGTGTCGAGAGCCGTCGCCGCATCCTTGGCGAGATGCAGGATGCCCGTGAGGGCCTGACTGGTGCGGTCAAGGCTGTCCTCGGCGCACCTGATCGATTCCCCAGCGTTCGAGGCATGCTTGGTGACCTGCTCGAGAGCGATCGTGAGCACGCGACTGCGATCGAGGCTGCACTGGGTGACTCGCTCCAGATGCTCCTGCTCGATGCCCCGGAGTCGATCCGGCCCACCGTGGTCACGGCGAAGGAACAGCGTGGCCGCATTTCGTTCGCCACGGCTTCGATCCAACGTCATGCTGCGGCCGAGCGCGGCACGATCGAGGGTGCGCTGCCCCTGCTTGGATTCGTCCGCGCCGCCGGTGATGCGACGAAGGTCGCCGAGTGCTTGCTGGCCGACACGTGGCTCGTGAACGACTTGGATGCTGCGCTCCTCATGGCTCAGGGTGGCCTGCGCGGTGCGCGCATCGTCACGCCATCGGGCGATCTGATCGATCGCCACGGCGTCGTGACGGTCGGTGCCGCCGATGCCGCCGTCGGGGGCATGCTGAGCCGTCGCGCCGAGATGGCCGAACTGGTGGCGGCCACGCGCGCCTTGGGGCGTCGCATCGAGGGCCTCGAGGACGAATGCAATGCGCTCGCCAGCGAGGGCGAGCAGGCCCGTTCGCGCCATCGCAGCCTGGATGAGGCTCTGCAGACGGCACGCCGCGACGCGGTCGAGGCGCAGTTCGAGGTGGAGCGCGTTGAGCAGCTCCTGGCCCGGGTCGAGCGCGACCGAGCGCGGCTCGTGGACGAGCGCCGTGAGCTTGAGTCGCGTCGCATGACGATCACCACGGAGCGTCGCGACGCCAGCGAGCGTCTCTCGGCCTTGGCCGAAGAGGCCAGCCGGGCGCAGACCGCAGCGGTCGAGGCCGCTGCAGCCCTCCAGCAAGGCCAAGTCGAGGCAGACCAGGCGGGTGAGTCGGTCAACGCAGCGCGCATCAAGGCGTCGCAGGCGCAGTCCGTGCTTGATGCGACCCGTCGCGAGAGCGGGATCCTTCGACGTTCCATCGATGATCTGCGCACTCGGCGCGCCACGCTGGAAGACCAGCATGCCCGTCGCCATGGCCAGCTCGATGAGTTCGCTGCCGCGATCCGTGCAGCCGAGGCTGACCGAGATGCCGCGCTGGAGCAGGAGCGTGCTGCGGCCACGGCGCTTGTGGCGATTGCGGAGCGCTTTACCCAGGCCACGCTCGCCAACGAGCAGGCCTCGGAATCCCTGCGGTCTGAGCGTGAAGCTGGCCACGAGACCGAGCGACAGTGGAACGCCGCGGAACTGTCCCGTCGTGAGGCCACGATCAAGATCGAGAACCTCGTCGCGTCCACGCTCGAGGAGCTTGGGCTCGACCTGGCCCTCGGCTACGCGCTGCACGTCACCGATCGCGAGGCCGGTACCTTCGTCGCGCCTGATCGCACCGAAGCAGGCGCCGAAGCGGACGGCCTGCGCGAGGAGATTCGTCGGCTGGGCAACGTGAACCTCGATGCGATCGATGAGCTCACGCTGCTCGAGACCCGTTTCAACGATCTGGGTACGCAACTAGCCGACATCGATCAGGCGAAGTCGCAGCTCGAGGTGCTCGTGGGCGAGCTCGACCGCATCAGCCGCGTCCGCTTCGAAGAGACCTTCAACGCGGTGCGTACGAACTTTGGCGGTACCGATGGCATGTTCCGTCGGCTCTTCGGCGGCGGCAGCGCCGACATGTTCCTGGTGCCCGATGAAGAGGGCAATGTCGATTGGCTGGCCAGCGGCATCGAGATCCGCGCGAAGCCGCCCGGCAAGGAGCCGCGAGTCATCAGCCAGCTCTCGGGCGGGGAGAAGAGCATGACCACGGTGGCCCTGCTGCTGGCGATCTTCCAGAGCAAGCCGGCCCCCTTCTGCATCCTCGACGAAGTCGATGCGGCGCTCGATGAGGCCAACACCGAGCGCTTTGCGTCGAGCCTTCACGGGTTCCTCGACCGCAGCCACTTCATCGTCATCACGCACCACAAGCGGACGATGCAGCACTGTCACAAGCTCTACGGCGTCACCATGCCTCAGCGCGGCGTGAGCCGTCGCGTGGCGGTGCGCTTCGAGCAGGTCGGCAACGACGGTCGCTTGAGCAAGGATGCCGTCGAGCAGGCCGAGCGCGAAGCCCACGAAGCCGTCGCCAGCGCCTGACGGCGACCACGCGACTCGGGAGCGCTGCTCAGGCCTTCATGAAGGTGCCGCGCAAGCGGTCCTTCGTCACGCCGGGAAAGGCCAGCACCTGGTTCTGCATGGCCACGTACACGCCCGGCGCCACGATCTGCACGGCGAGCAGGGCCTCGGTCAGAGTCTGCTGCGCATCGGTCTCTCGGAGTTCGTACGGTTTCATCGCCCCGGTGAAGACCACGGGCTTGGTCATCGCGCCCGCTCGCACAAGTTGCTCGTACACGGCCTCTCCGCTCATGGCGAGCCGGTCGGTCCCGTGCACGACGACCACCCCGTCATGATCACGCAGCACGTTGTGCACGGTGGCGGCAATGAGCGCGTGGTCTTCCAGCGTCATGTCGAGGCTGTCCTTGTTCATGAGCGCGATGCGTGACACGCTCACACCGCGCAGGTCCATCTGCGCCAGCATCACATCGAGCACCGCCACACGGTTGGCCAGAACGCCGGTCAGGGCGTCGTAGGTCTTCTCGATGGTGCCGCCGGTACTGATCAGGGCGATGCGCTTCATGGAGGCGGGAAGCGTAGCCGACGGGTGACGGCCCTTGCGGGCTCAGCGGAGAGACAGCAGCCTGCTCATGCCCACTCGACGGAGCAGCCGGAGTCGTTGCAGACGATGCGACGCGACGATGCCCCCGCCGGGATGCTTGATTCCCGGCTTCCCGCCGTTCCCTGCAGCAGTCCTTCGCGCATGGCTCGCGCGAGCGATGCCACGGCCCACGTCAGTCCCACGGGATTCGCCATGATCGTGCCCGACTCCGCGTGGATCGATTGGGCGAGTGCATCGAGTGCCTCGCGGCCCTCGTCACGACCGCGTGTGGCAAGGGCCAGGCGCACCTGCAGGTCGAGGACCGCTCCCAGCCCGCTCGGTACGGCACCATCATGATGCGACCGGATGCGGACGGGCAAGCCATCACCACCGATGTTGGCCCACCAGCGCCCGT
>SYIB01000225.1 GCA_005798965.1 Planctomycetia bacterium | reverse complement strand
TCTCGACCCAGTCGCCGCAGTTGTAGGAGGCGATCCCGGCGCCACCGAGATCGGCCTCGCAGGCACTCTTGTGGATGTGGCCGCAGACCACGCCGTGGAAGCCGCCGCGCCGGGCCTCGGCCACCAGTTCCTGCTCGAAGTTGCTCACGAACTGGCAGACCTTCTTGACCGATTGCTTGATGTCGGCGCTCAGCGAGTAGTAGGGCTGCCCGCGGAACACGCGCCAGCGGTTCCACCAGCGGTTCACCACGAGCAGCAGGTCGTACGCGATGGCCCCGGCCTTGCTCAGCAGCTGGTGGTGCTGCACCACGAGGTCGTACTGGTCACCGTGGCAGACGAGCAGATGGCGACCATCCGCCGTCGTGTGGGTGGCGTTGAGCGCGATCTCGATCCCGCCGAACTCATGCCCCGCGAACTGCCGCGCGCCATCATCGTGGTTGCCCGGGATGAACACCACGCGGGTTCCGCGGCCGGCCATCTTCATGATGCGGCGCACGACGGTGTTGTGGGCAGCCGGCCACCACCAGCGCTGCTTCAGTCGCCACATGTCGATGATGTCACCCACGAGGAACAGCTCGTCGCAGCTGATGTTCTTCAGGAAGAAGGCCAGTTCGTCGGCCTGCGCACCCACCGCACCGAGGTGCGTGTCGCTGATCCAGACCGTCCGGTATCTGCAGCGAGGGGGTCCGGATCGGGGCATGTCGTTTTGTCGGCATCCGACGTCAAGGCGATGTGAGGCCTTGGTGCAGGAAGCGCAAAGTGTGGGTTCGCATCCTGCTGTCCCTGGTCTACCCTTCGCCGATGCCTTGCCGAACGATTGCTGCGCTCAGCACGACCGCATTCGCCGGGATCTCGCTCGTCGCGAGCGTGGCGCTGGCCGAAGGCGTGCACTTCACCTACCTCTGGCACCTCGAGCAGCCGATCTACTGGCCCGACCAGCAGGCGGGCGGGGTCGATCGATATGAGCGTGCGTGGCAGTCGATCCTGCGTCGGGATGGAGGCGCGGCGAACCCCGCGAACGACCTGCGCTCGATCTTCGGCCTCGATGACCGGGTGGCTGCGTACCAGTATCGCCCGCGCGACACCGTGAACTCGATCGCGTGGACGGCCGAAGGTGGCGCGCAGGTCAGCTTCAGCGGCGGCCTGATTGCCAACCTCCAGTCGTTCGCCGAAGCAGGCGGCCAGCTCGGGTACAGCCCGTTCTGGGTCGACCCGTGGCGCCAGGCCCGCAACACGTTCACCAATGCCGGCGCGCCGGCGCGTCCGCGCATGGACATCGTGCAGTTCTCCTACCACCATGCGCTCCTTCCGCTGTGCGACGACGATGCCGTGCGCATGGACATCCGTCTCTACAAGGAGGCGTACGCGGGCGTGTGGGGTGCGAACCCGGGCATCAGCAAGGGCTTCTTCCCGAGCGAGATGGCCTTCAGCGAGCGGCTCATCCCGATCCTGCAGCAAGAGGGCATCGAGTGGTCGCTCGTCAGCGGCGAGAAGATCTCGCGTGCGTATGCGAACTTCCCGGCGCAGTTCGGCTCGGGCGGGGTGAACTGCGATCCGCCGAACAAGGCCGACCAGGTGAACGGCTCGTCGCCGGCCTTCAACCGCATCTCGATCAGCCGCGGCTGCGGCCCCGCCGAGGCGCTGCCGGGCTCCTATGTTCCGCACCGCGCGCAGTGGGTGAACCCCGATACCGGCGCCACGAGTTCGATCATCGTCGTGCCGTGCAGCCAAAGCCTGGGCTGGGAAGATGGCTACGCGCCGCTGAGCGTGCAGCGGCTGCAGCAGCTGTCTCCCTCGAACGATCCCTCGCGCCCCATGCTGGTGGTGCTCGCGCATGACGGCGACAACGCGTGGGGCGGCGGCTACTCGTACTACAACGAGGCCGTGCCGAACTTCGTGGGCCAGGCCGTTGGTGCGGGCTTCGTGCCCAGCGTCGTGCAGAAGTACCTCGACGCGCACCCGGTGCCGGCGGGCGATCTCGTGCACGTGGAGGACGGCGCGTGGGTCAACGCCGAGGGCGACTTTGGCGCGCCGCAGTTCCTCAACTGGAACTGGCCGCCGGTCAACGCGCAGGGCCAGGTCGACATCGCCAACGGCTGGGCCGAAGACGTACGCAACTGGGCGGTCATCACGGCCGCGCAGAACTGGGTGAGCACGGCCGATGACCTGAGCGCAGCAGCAGGTAGCCCCGTGCGCACGGCGCAGGTGCTGAACCCCGGCAGCTCGACCACTCCGGCCGAGCGTGCGTGGCACTTCTTCCTCGGGTCGCTCAATTCGGGCTACATGTACTACGGCACGGCGCTCGACATGGAAGTCAAGCCGACGGTCGCCTGCAACGAGGCGCTGCAGCACGCGACCACGGTGGTGGGCACCGGCGCCACCGAGACCACGCCGCCCACGATCTGGTACCCGCAGCGCTGGCCGTGGAACCCCGGCAGCGTGAACTACGGCGGGCCGTACGGCTACACGCAGAACACCGACGATGGCGACTTCACGGTGTGGAGCCTGGTGCACGACGTCAGCGGCCTGCAGTCGGTCACCCTGAAGTGGCGCCGCGACCTCGACGGCGCCAACCCGCTCTCGAGCACGCAGAACGAGACGTTCACCGGCGGCGCCGAGGTTGGCGCATGGGAATCGCTGGCGATGACGACGGCGCTCTTCCCTGCGGAGAACATCTACAACTTCGGCGGCATCGACTTCTTCGAGATGCCCCAGCGGATAGCGCACCGCGTGCACGCCAACATCACCGGCGTGCGCAGTGCGCTGCTCGACTACTACATCGAGGCGGTCGACACGCGCGGCAACGTGGCGCGCAGCCCGATCATGCACGTGTGGGTCGGCGAAGGCACGACCGGTGGGGGCGGCGGCGGTGGCGGTGCGGTGGTCACGGTGAGCCCCAGCCCGATCCAGGCAGGCCAGAACGTGACGG
>SYIB01000224.1 GCA_005798965.1 Planctomycetia bacterium | reverse complement strand
TCGCCACCAACCTTGCACCGCGGGCCGATCACGGAGTTGGCCTTGATGATGGCCCGCTCGGCGACCCACGCTCCCGCAAGGACAGCGCAGGGCCCAACGAGGATCGCCCCCGGGCGAATGGTGGCACCTTCGGCAACCACGACGGCACCCTGGCTGGCATCAATGATCACACCGGGGCAGACCGTAGCGCTTGGTGCAATCTGGACCGGGTGCTCGCCGAGGTCAGCGCGCCGACCGCCCGCACTGGCCGCACCGTGCCCGATGAGCAGGATCAGATCGTTCGCGAGCGTAGTCGGCAGAAGATCGAGCGTGGCCCACGGCGTGCTGGCCAAGACGGACCCCTCAAGTTCCGTTGAACGCGAACCGAGCGCTCCGGCGCCGTGCACGTAATCACGCAGCTCGCGGGCCGTGCATCGCGCGGCCACAATGGCTCCACCCTGCTCGATGGCTTCACCGGGCCCAAGTTCAACGATGGCGCGCTGGACGGCGGGCAGCAGCGTGCAGCAACCATGGATCGCCAGAAGGTCCTCGCCAGCCACCGTGACCCGGTCAGGCGCACGCTCAGCGACGACCGCGCGCATGGCCGGTGCAGCTTCGATCGACGCCTCCACACCCCAGGCCAACCTGATCCGCTCCAGACCAGTCAGTGCACCAAGCCGATGCTCCCCGCTCGATCGCAGGTCATCCAAAGGGCCCATGCCACGAATCGGCGCATCGAACAGCGCCACCGCCGGGCCACGCCACGTGGATCCATCGAGATGCATCGGTGCACTGTATGGCGGCTAGACGCGTCGCGCGACGCTGCCCACTGGGGGGAAGCCCCACCAGCCTGCGATCCGATCGAGGAGCACGCTCACTGGGATGCCGAGCAATGCCGTGGCGCACGCTGCCCAGAACGACGCCAGCATCGCGCCCCCCACCTCCCCCACGGTCCACGGCACGGGATCGCCCAGCCATCCACGGATGGTCCATGCAGCGAACCAACCGACTTGATGAATCACGAGCAGCGCACCGGCCAGCACACCCACGGCCACGGGATTGCGCTTGAACACCACGCCTCGAAGCGGTATCGCGGCCGCCGCGGCGAGCAGGCAACCGATGGTGTTCGGGCCCACCACCACGATTGTGGTGCCACCGGGAGCGGCCACTGGAGACACAAGGTCATAGAGCACACCCATGCCCAGTGCACCCCACCACGCCGCTGACTTGCTGGCGTTGAAGCAGACGAACGCGAGCACCGCCGGAAAGAGCCATGGCCGCGCTCCTCCAACGGAGAGCACCTGGAGGAAGGCGCTGTCCAGGAGCACGGCCACGAGGAGGGCTGCCATGAACACTGGGCTACGCATGGCAGCCTCCGTGCAGGATCGACAGGTGGCATCGCCTCATCGAGCCTGGCTCCCAACGTCTGACGCTTGCCCCGTCGCCTTGATGGTGACCTCCGCGAGGTTTCGTGCGTCAATGACAGCCCTGACGATGGCCCGGCCACGCAACGGCTGCTGGTCCTTGCGGCCCACCTCGATCACGGTGCCCAGGACCATGCCTTGCGCCCCCTTGGGCCACGCTCCATCACCGAGACGCACAAGCATGCCGGGCTTGACGCCTCCGTCGAGCCCAACGTCGCAGGCCAATCGTCCGCCACCGATTGCCTCGAGCTGCACGGGCATCCGGCGACCCTGGCCCAGCTCGTCGATCACGATCGATGCATCAATTCGCCCGAGTCCCGGGTGACCGATCGGTATGAGCGTTGACGTCAGTCGATCCGGCGCAGGTCCGATCCGCCCGGCAAGGAGGTCGCCTCGCACCATCGCGACGTCACCGGGTGCAATGCCGAGCGCGGTCCCGGTCATGAGTTGCACGACGCCCTGCCCCGAAGCAGGTGCGGACATGCCCACAGCCGCGTCCACAAGCCGCCACGCACCAGAAGGGTCGGCGCGGCGGATCGCGCCCGCCTGATCAAGCTTGCGCTCGAGCTCGACCACTTCCTGCCGCGCAGCGTGCCATTGGCTGCGATAGGTGTCTCGTTCGCGCACCAGCTCACGCATCACCGGATCGTCGGAGCCACGAAGTTGCTGCGGCGGACGAAGCCACTCTCGTACCAACTGCAGCACGTGGGCTGGTGGGTTCAAGAGCGCTGTCACGACCCCCGAAACATCGACGAGCACCCCACCGGCGATGCGTGTCGGGAGCACCGACACGATCAAGGCCAGGAGTGCCGCGACGGCGAAAGGGCGATCAGCAATCCTCACCAAGCCTCCCATCCGTGATCAGGCCGAGTCGGAAGGAGCGGGCCTGGGAGCGTCGGGCCGCATCGAGTGATGCAGCGCCGACGCGTGCCCAACGATCAGAAGTCGACGACGTCGCTCTCGAGCGTGTCCTTGTAGGCCTCGAGGTTCTCGAGATAGATGCTGGTTCCCTGCGCAACGCAGGTCAACGGGTCATTGGCAACCCGAGTCTCGAGGCCTGTAGCTTGGCTGATCACGCGATCGATATTGCGCAGGAGCGCGCCACCACCCGCGAGTACGATGCCGTTGTTCACAAGGTCGGCCGCAAGTTCAGGAGCTGCCTGTTCGAGCGTGTCCTTGCAGGCCTTGATGATCGCGCTGACCGGCGGCGTGAGCGCCTGACGGATTTCGACGCTGTTGATGGTCGCCTTGCGGGGCATGCCGGTGACCGTGTCACGACCGCGGACTTCCATTTCGAGTTCCTGAGCGAGGGTACCGGCGGAACCGATCTCGATCTTCACGCGCTCGGCCGACTGCTCACCGATGATGAGCCCGTGGACGTTGCGCATGTGATCCACGATCGCCTCATCGAAGTCATCGCCAGCCACTCGAACGCTGACGCAATGTGCGATGTCGGCCAGGCTCATGATGGCCACGTCGGTCGTGCCACCGCCGATGTCGACGATCATGCTGGCGGTCGGATCCCCAATGGGAAGCCCCGCGCCGATGCCGGCTGCCATGGGTTCCTCGACGAGGTAGACGCGTCGCGCCCCAGCGCGCTCGGCGCTGTCGAGCACGGCGCGCTTCTCGACGGCCGTGATGCCCGAAGGAATCGAGATGACGACACGCGGACCGAAGAAGCGATTGGGGCCATTCACCTTGCGGATGAAGTAGGCCAACATTGCCTCGGTGATCTCGAAGTCGCTGATGACGCCTTCCTTGAGCGGGCGGATCGCGGAGATGGTGCCGGGCGTCTTGCCGAGCATTTCCTTCGCGGCAAAGCCCACGGCGCGGCCATCGTTGAGCACCTTGTTGGTGCCCTTGCGAACGGCCACGACCGATGGTTCATTCAGGACGATCCCTTGCCCCTTCACGCATACCAGCGTGTTGCAGGTGCCGAGGTCAATCCCCATGTCGACGCTGAACAGACCCAGAAACTTTTCGAGCAGCATGTCTTCCTCCTTGAATGCGATGCACGCCGTCGTGCATCGGTGCTGCGCTTTCGCTACCGCCAGCCGTGGCGGTCAGAGCCCAAGCATGTACGAGCCCGAGGTCTCTTGATTGCGCAACGCGATGATAACCGCGCCGGCAAGCAATGCAAGGGCGGCGGCTGCCATCAGGGCGGCATAGACGTTCAGGGCGGCGGGTCGGGTGGCCTTGGGATTCGCCATGGCTTCACTCCCCCTTGCGCGCAACGGCGCGCTGACCGGAGCGGACTTCACCCCGGCCCGAGGCATCCTCGAGCTCGATGATGCCGACGGCGCGGTTCACATCCACCCGAATGATGCGGAGGTCACCAACGAAGGTCGCCCCATCGCCGATCATCAGGGTCCAGCCCTGGCGGACGCCGCTGGAGGAACCAGCGTCGATCTCGGCGTAGATCGCCTCGTCGGTCCGGCGGACATCGATGATGCGGGCAACGAGGTTGCGGTCAGCGGCGACGCGTTCGGCTTCGCCCGCAGCGCCGAGGGCAGCTGACGGGCCGGCCGGGGCGGCGGGAGCCGACGCACGGGCATCGGCCTGGGTCTTGACTTCCATCAGCTTCTGAACCTCTTCCTCGAGGTCGCGACGGGCCTGGACGGCGTTCTCGTACTTGCTGGTCAACGAGGCGAGTTCGCCTTCGGCTGACACAAGTTCGCTGCGGGCTTGGACTTCCTTGGTGCGGGCGTCGGTGAGCTGGTCGGTGAGCTTCTTGACCAGTTCGACCTTTTCCTTGTCGCTCGACGACAGGAGGTCAAGGCCAGCCTGGAACTTGGCTTGGGCGACCTGGGCGTTGGCGACCTCGGTTTCGAGCGTACGCACGCGGGCCACCTTGTCCGCAAGTTCGGACTGCATCGCGGAGCGCTCGCCCTCGAGTTCCTTGATCCGGACCTGAAGGTCGGTTTCGAGGCGGGCCGCTGCGGCCTGCGCGGTCTGCAGCGAGCCGTTCACCGAGGCCAGCTCCGACTTCACCGACTCGGCCTGGGCCTTGTACGTGGCCTGGTTGGCGCTTTGGGTCACGACCAGCGGCACGAGGGCCACCGAGAGCAGCGCGACGAGGACGACGAACACTTTGGAAAGGATGTGCACGGGGGCTTCTCTGTGGGTGCGTGGGGCGGACCGAACAGCCGGGCTTCGGCAGAACCGGACGAGGGTACGCCACCGCTCGGCTTCGTGTCAATCGGTTGCGACCGTCCCAGAAGTCGAATCTTGGGGCGTGCAGCGCAGGATCGCCTGGGCCGCAGCCAGTTGGACCAGCGCGTTGGGATCGCGCAGCAAGGGAGCAATCGAGGCGGTGTCGGACGGCAGTCCGCCCGCCCCGAGCGTGGTGGCGGCCTGCGCCCGGACCATCGGCATTCGGCTGGTGAGCAGCATGCGCGCCATGGTGAGAATCTCGGGCGTGCGCGCCGACCCCATCTTGATGGCGGCCTCCCCTGCCAGCAAACGGACCTCGGCCGGACGCTCGGTGCGGCCGCGCGCGGCAACGATGCCCAGCAGCATCGCCTCGGACGATTGGTCCTTGACGTTGCCGAGGATCTGCGCTCCCAAGCACATCAGTTCGGCCTGCTCACCGGGAGCAAGCAGCGCCGCCCTGACGGGATCGAGCTGTGAAACGTCCCCGAGCTTGGCGAGGGCCTCTGCGGTCTGCAGATCGACGATGCGTGCCCGCATGGGGTTGGTGTTGTCGGTCGGCCGCTGCAACGCGTCTCGAAGCACTGGCACTGCGCTTGGATTGCCGAGCTCGCCGAGGACAAAAATCGCGATGCCTCGGATCGTCAGGTCCTTGGCTCCTGACATGCCGGCGAGGAGGGATTGATCCGGATGTTGGCCGAGCCGCTGAAGCGCGAAGATCGCGCCTGCACGGACCGCGAGATTCGTGTCCTGCAAGAGCGGTTTCACCGCAGGAGCGAAGAGCGTCAGGCGCGCTCGCCCCACCGCCATGCAGGCCGAGAACCGCACGGCGGGATTGGGATCGGCGAGCAGCGCGCCCACCTGCTGGGTCAACGTGGATCGATCGAGGACCAGTGCCTCGACGGCATTGGCCCGGAACTGCGGATACTCAGCCGTGCAGGCCGACGTGAGGATCACCAAGGCCGCATCGCGAACGCTCGTCCCCTCAGGCGCGGTGAATGCCGGCTGCGCAGCTTGCACGGTGCCGGGCATGGTCGGATCTGGGGTGACGCTGAGCGACCGCGTGCTCCAGGCGCCGGAGACGGCGCTCGATTCCTCGGCGCCACCGCTGCACCCGGCCAGCGCGATGAGCACGATCGCCGACATCAGCCCAAGCCAGCGGCGTTGCACGGGAACGGCCATCACGCACATCAGGACGAGGCTCATGGCCGGGAGGATATCTCCCACCGTCATGACGAGCGCATCGCGACCATCGAGTCGTGGAGTGGCAATGAGTGTGCCCGCAGACCGCGGCGCCAGCCGTTCGACGACGCGGCCACACGAGTCGATCCAAGCCGACTCGCCGGTGTTCACGACGCGAACCATCGGCAGCCTGCACTCGATGCATCGCCAGCGCGCCATCATCTCGTGATGGCGTCGACCGGTATCGCTCGTGCCGAACCAGCCGTCGTTCGAGAGATTGATGATGCACGCAGACGGCAACGGATCGCGCACCATGCGCCTGACGACGTGGGAAACCGTGTCCTCGAAGCAGATGGGCGTGGCGATGCGAAGGTCGGTCCCCGGCCATGCCATGTTCCGCGGCCGATCGCCGGACTGCATGTCGAAGCTCATGCCCGCCGCGCCGAGGGCGAGCAACTCGTCCTCCAGCCAGTCCCACGCGCTGATGTAGGGCATGCGTTCGCCGAAGGGTGTGAGATAGGCCTTGTCGTAGCGGTCCTGTACAGCGCCGTCGTCGATGAGGTAGGCCGCATTGAACTGGCGATCCCACGCCCAGCGGTTGCCATCCTCTCGGAGCCCGTCGAACGCGGGGCTGCCCACGAGTACGGGGCCGGCAACGCGGCTGAGGTCGAGGATCGGCTTGACGAACCGATCCCCTGGCCATGCCTGCACGCGAACCACGGTCTCCACCGTGGCTGGATCGAGGCCAAACCCGGGCACTGAAGTTTCGGGCCAGACGATCAGCGTGGGAAGGTCTGGTTCGTTCGCTCCGGCCGTTCGAAGGTCGAGCACCGCTTGTGCCGACAGGTCGAGGGCCTGCTGCATGTCCTTGACCTGTTGCTCCGGTGTCCAACGGATCTTGTTGCTCGTCAGGACATCGGTCTGGACCGCCAGGATCCGCACGCGCAAAGCGCTCGGTGAGGTGGCCACGCGGTAGGCACCCCAAGCGGTCGCCCCGCTGACCAGCGCGATCGCCAGCGCGGCCGGCGCACGCCAGGATCGAGCACTCGACTGGGCACCAGTACCGCCGCGTACCCACGCGTTCGCGATGGCTTCGCCCGACAACGCCGTCATGAGGCTGATCAGGCCGACACCAAAGAGATCGGCAGCTTGAGCCGGAAGCGTGGCATCGATCCAGGCATGACCTGACTGGAACCAGGCATAGCCATCCCAGATCGGGCGCGATCTGGCCCACTCAATGCCGACGAGCGCCAACGGGAAACCGAGCCAGGCGCAGCGCTCGCCGATG
>SYIB01000223.1 GCA_005798965.1 Planctomycetia bacterium | reverse complement strand
GGCAAGTACTTCCAGCTCACGCCCCCGGGCGGCACCTACTACATCGGTTCCGGATCGTTGCAACAGGCGATGGGCACCGCGCCCACCGGTCCTCGCCGCGGCGTTGACCTGACCGCGAAGGATGCTCCGCAGGCCCTCGGGCCCGGCATGATCGCCGGCACCAAGGGCGCAGGTGCACAGCAGAACGTGACCGCCGCGCCGAATCGGCCGCAAGGCACGGCGCAGGTCGCCGTGGTTGGATCGAAGGACCCCGTGGCGACCGGCGGTGGCGTGATGCTCTTGCCGCTCGCGCGGCTGACCGAGGGTGGCTGGCCAGCGACGATCGACGTGCAGCTTGATGATGGTCGCACGCTGCAGGCGCTGGTTGCCGTGCTGGAGAATGTCGCCGATTCGCACCGCACCTCGTGGACGCGTGCGTTGAATCTCGCTGCGCTCACGCCGATGGCCGCGTGGTCGAGCCGGGAAGCCCCCGACCAGGTCGGGCAGGTCATTGCGCTCCTCGAGGTGCCGATCGGCTTCCGCGGCGGCCTCACGCTCGGCGCGTCGGCATTGCAGCCCAGATGGATGGAAATGCAGGAGCGAGGCGGGCAGGGGGTCGCTGCCTTCGAGCCCTTTGCGCTCGATACGCCCGACCTCGGTGCACCGAACGAGTGGTTCCGCGTGGCGCTGATGGCGCGGGCCCAAGGCAAGGCACCGCCGGAACCATCGGGAACGCCAGCCGATGCGCTCTTCGCTCGGCATGTGGCGTACCTCTGGATCGCGGCGCTCGATCGGCTCGAGCGGGCCGATGCAGCGCTCGCCGAGCGGGCACGCGCACTCGTCATCGGAGTCGCTCGTGGACGAAGCCCCGCTGGGCGCGATCTGTCGATTGCAGCGTGGCTTGCCGACCAGGAACTCGAGGGCCAGCTCCTCGATCTCATGCTCGATCCATCGCTCGACGATCGCACGATGGTGACGCAGGTCGATGGATGGATCTCGACGCGGCTGGCACCGCTGGCGTGGGTTGAATCCGATGGCGGTGCCCAGATCACGATCGGCCTGGCCAATCCGCTGCCCGAAGCGCAAGCCGTGGCGATCGAGTGGCTCACGGGTGCGTCGCAGGTCGACAAGGAAGTCCTCGGCGCGAACGAGTTGCGGTTCGTCACGCTTGCACGGCCCGATCCGTCGAGCGAGACGGCATCGCGCCTGGCGATCACGGTGGGCTACGCCCGCAGCGTGCTCACGATCGCCCCCGGCCGATTCGCGGTCGTCCCCCCGGGCCTGGCACTGCGGCAGTTCCTGCCGGCCGCGAGTCTGGGTGAAGTGAGGACCGGCCGGCTCGCGCCCGTACCCAGCGGCTGGCAGACGACCGCAAGCCTGCGACGCTCGAAGGACGGCTGGGAGGTCTTCATCGAGGCGCTGCGTCCGTTGGCGGCGCGCGGCGATGTCGAGGATCTCGTGACGGTCGCGATCGGTTCCCGCCCGGCCATCGAGATCGTCGTGAATTCCCGCGGTCTGGCGACCGACGGCCTGCGCAACGCGCCCAACGGCGATGCTCCAACAGTGCTCGCGATGGACTTCAGCGATCGCTGGCGCGCCACGGTCCGGCTTCCCGCATCGTGGATCGGGAGCGATCCAATCGTGCCCCTGGGCGTCCAGCGCAGCTGCCGGATGACCGACCTGCAGTGCGCCGGGCTTCCGCCGATGCCGTGGCACGAGGGGCCGTGCATGATCCAGGCCGATCTGTCGACCTGGCCGAAGTGACGTCGACCGCAGTCCCACGCGCTCCCGTCGGCCCCGCGCCCGGGCCTCCCTATACTCGCCCCCATGGCTCGCCAAGGAAGGCCGCTCCCCAAGGTCGTCGCCCTGCTCAACCAGCAGGGCGGTGTCGGCAAGACCACCAGTACCGCCAACCTCGGTGCCGCCTTCGCGCGGCTCGGCAAGCGCGTGCTGCTCATCGATCTCGATCCGCAGAGCAATCTCTCGATGCACTTCGGTGTCGAGGCGGAGCCCACGCAGCCGAGCGTCTATGACCTGCTCGTCGGCGAGGACATCGATGCGACGTCGGTGATCGTGCACGCCCGTGAGGGACTCGACTTCATGCCCGCCGTCACGGAGCTTGCGCTCGTCGAGGGCGAACTGGCGCAGCGACCCGACATGCAGCGCACGCTCGAGCGAGCCGTTGCACCGGTCGCCGGGAACTACGACCTCATCCTGCTCGACTGCCCGCCGAGCCTGGGCGTGCTGAGCGTGAACGCGCTCACGATGGCCGACGAGGTGTTCGTGCCGATGCTCGCGCACTATCTCGCGCTGCGTGGGCTCGAGAAGCTCCTCGAGACGGTCCACATGGTGTCGCAGGGCCTGAATCCGCGGCTGCGCGTGACGGGTGTGCTGCTCTGCCAGCACGAGCAGCAGTCGCTGCACGGCCGCGCGGTCGTCGATGAGATCGCGGAACAGCTCGCGCGCTACGAGGGCACAGGCCTGCCATGGGACGGTTGTGCGATCCTGCAGCCTGCCGTGCGTCGCAACATCAAGCTCGCCGAGGCACCGAGCTTCGGCCAGACGATCTTCGACTACGCACCGCAGTGCCCGGGTGCCGGTGATTACATGCAGATTGCGCTGCACCAGGTCGAGCGCTGGTGGCCCAGCCAGACCGAGCCTGCGCCTGCAGCCAAGCCCCGTGCCAAGCGGGCCAAGGCTGCGGCTCCCGCCCCCACGCAGGATGCCCCTGCGGCTGGGTCCTGACCCATGCAGCCCGGCGCGCGCGGCACGCTGTGGTGGCGCGCGCTGGCGTGGATCGCGCTGGCCATCGTCTTCACGGCCACGCACTGGCCCAACCTGCAGCTCGACCTGCCGATGCGCGGCAGCGACAAGGTGCTGCATGCCGTGGCGTTCATGATGCTTGCCTTGGTCTGGTGGCCCACGGGGTTCATCCG
>SYIB01000222.1 GCA_005798965.1 Planctomycetia bacterium | reverse complement strand
GATGTCGCCAAGCGCGACCTGGCGACCACGATCCTGGGGTCACGCTGGTCGATGCCGACGATGGTCGCACCGGCCGCCCTGCAGCGCATGGCGCACCCTGATGGCGAACTCGCCACAGCCCGCGCAGCGAAGGCCGCCGGCGTACCGATGGGGATCAGCAGCCTGTCCACGACCAGCGTCGAGGAGATCTGTGCGGTCGGCGGTGAGTGCTGGCTGCAGCTCTACGTCGGGCAGGACCGTGGCTTCGTGCGCGAGTTCGTGCAGCGTTCGGTGCGTGCGGGCTGCCGTGCGATCGCGCTGACCGTCGATGCCCCGGTCTGGGGTACGCGTGAGCGCGATGTGCGCAACCACTTCCATGTTCCGGCGCATCTTTCAGTCGTGAACCTCGTGCGTCCCGGCGGTCCGACTGGGCATACCGGCCGCGGTCTGGGCGAAGCGCTCTCGTGGCTGATCGATCCGGCGCTCTGCTGGAAGGACCTCGAGTGGCTGCGTGCGCAGACCAACCTGCCCATCGTCCTCAAGGGCATCGTGC
Source organism: Planctomycetia bacterium (assembly GCA_005798965.1). Classification (GTDB taxonomy): domain Bacteria; phylum Planctomycetota; class Phycisphaerae; order Phycisphaerales; family SM1A02; genus SYIB01. The sequence goes on along the minus strand of SYIB01000222.1, from coordinate 5,321 downwards.
GACCTGACGACTGCGTGAGGGCAATGCGATCGGGCATGCAGGGCGTGATCGTGAGCAACCATGGTGGTCGCCAGCTCGATGGTGCGCCCGCCACCGCCGACGTGCTGGAGCGATGTGTGCAGGCGATCAAGGGTGAGCGGGCCGATGGTGTGGTGCTCGTCGATGGCGGCATCCGGCGCGGCGTCGACGTGCTGCGCGCGCTGGCGCTGGGTGCGGATGGCACGCTGATCGGCCGACCGATGCTGTGGGGCCTTGCGGTGCATGGTGAGGCTGGTGTCCGCCGCGTGCTCGAGATCATGCATGCCGAGACGAGCCAGGCGATGGCGCTCGCGGGGTGCCCGGACCTTCGCTCGATCACGCGCGACCTGGTGGAGCGCGCGACGTGAGCCTGCGTGTGCTGGTCACGGCTGGTGCCACGCAGGTCCCGATCGACCGGGTGCGTGCGATCACCAATGTGTTCACGGGGCGCACGGGGACGCAGATCGCTGCGGCGATCGCTGCGCTGCCGGGCACCGAGGTCCGCCTGCTCACGAGTGCGCCATACCGGGCACAGGAGTGGGGGCTGCCTGCATCCGTGGATGTGCGGGGTTACACCACCTTCGGCGAGCTCCGTGACCTGATGCAGGCATCTATCGAACGGGATCGATGGCCAAGCGCGATCGTGCACAGTGCTGCGGTGAGCGACTACCTCGTCGAGAGCGTGGGGGATGCATCCGGGCGAGCGCTCGAGGCAGCGGGCAAGATTGCCAGCGAGCACGAACGGCTTGTGATCACGCTCGTGAAGGCACCGAAGCTTGTGGATCACATCCGCCAACCATGGGGCTTCAACGGGACGCTGGTCAAGTTCAAGCTGACGGTGGGCAGGACTGATGCGGACCTTGAGGCGATCGCGCGTGCCAGCATGCGCCACTCCGGTGCCGATGCGATCGTGGCCAACGACCTGGCGTGGGCAGCCGAGCGCGCGATGGTGCTCGTGGGTGATCGGCCTGTCGAGCAGGTGCAGCGCGCCGGACTGGCAGAGTGGGTGGCGGAGCTGGTCCGAGGCGCAAGGTCCGCGTGATTCCGTGCTACTTGCCGGGGCGGTGCATGCCGTCCCAAGCACCCGGATTCTGCAGCATGGTCGTGGCCGTACGGGCGAGCCAGGCGAAGCGGCGGTGCACGCCGGCCAGCTGCTGCGCCGAGTGTGCCACGGCCAGCAGCGCCATCGTGTCGCGCGCTTGCTCGAACTGCATGGAGAGTGCGACGAGCGTGTTGGCCTTGTCGTCGGACAGCGTGCCGCATGGCACGGCCTCGAAGACCTCGACCGCATCCTGAAGGCCCTTGGGCACGACCGTTCCCACGCGAAGGAACTGCGCTGCAGTCTGCGCCCCGGCGTTGGAGGCGATCGCGCGCGTGCAGAGGATGCCGGCCTCCATCCGTTCCGGGCGACCGAGTTGCTCGAGTCGGCTGGCGCGGTTCACGACGGTACCGAAGAGCCCGAGTTTGGCGTGCAGGCGAGCTCCCATCGGTCCGAACAGGCATGCTCCGGCATCGAGCCCCAGCCGCGAGTCGGGAACGATCCGCTTGGCAGCAAGTGCCGCTCGGACCGAGGCCGCGATGTGATCATCGTGCGCGGTGGGCACGCCGAAGGCAGCGAAGACGCCATCACCTGTGAACTCGACCACCATGCCCTGCTCATCGAAGATCGCCTTCGTGAGATCGTCCATGTAGCCGCGCATGCGCTGGTGCACGGCACCGACCTGGTCATTGGGCACGTCGACGAGCGAGCTGAACCCCTGCATGTCGAGGAAGAAGCATGTCGCCTGTTGCCACTGCGGGACCTGCTCGAGCGTATCGGTGCCCTCGCGCGCCAGCAGCGCCGCGATGCTTGGCGACACGTAGCGGCTGAAGCGTGCCCGGCGCAGCTGCATCACTGCCTGCGACGCGAGCTGCGAAACAATCCCTACGAAATGCGCGAAGTGCGTGCGCGCGGAGCCGAGCGAGTGGCGACCTTCTGCGTAGAGCAGGTTGGTGCCCTCCTCGCAAGCGAGATTCGTGGCGTGGCAAGCCACGAATTCCGAATCGCCCATCAGGGTGGCACCGACTGAGCCCTCGGCCGAGCGCTCGAAGATCGAGGTCTCATCAGGTGTACGCAGCGATTGCTCGATGGCGCGGCGACTGAAGTTGGCGTCGCGGTTGCCATGGTGCGCCAGCACCGTGACGCGGGCAGCATCCTTTGCCTGGATCGCGGCTGCGGTCACGATGCCAAGGCCACGGGCTTCGGCGAGCGCGCGTGCCGCATTGAGCCAGATGTCGCGCTCGGTCGACGCCTGACCGATTGCACGCGAGGCCTTCAGCACATGCTCGAGGAGTTCGGCTGGGTTCGCCTCCGAGATGCGCGCGGGGCTTTCGCCGCTGTCGTCAAGCGTGCGCAGCATTGTGGCGCCTGCTGGTGCCGTGAACTCGATGACGACCATGACGCCCGGGCCAAGTGCGAGCTGGTCGCCATCGAAGAGCACCACGGGGGCCTGCGCAGGAAGCGGCAGGCCTTGTCGGCGCGTGCCTGCGCGGCTGCCGAGGTCCGTCACGCGCCATTCATCCCCGTGGCAGTCGATCTTCACGTGCTGCCGCGAGACCGTGCCCACGGGCACGCAGACGGTTGAGGTCGTATCTCGGCCGATCACGGCCGACTGGTCGGTCGCGAGTAGGACCGATCGAGAGCGATCGCTCCAGGCGACGTGGACCCGGATGGTCGGCGCAGGCTGCACGCCCGGAGGCTACAGCCGCCGCACTCAGTCGTTGAGATGCTTTTCGGGCCAGAACTTGCGGACCCCGACAGCAGCCTGCAGCAGCACGCCGTCCTCGGTGAGCTCGTAGTACTTCCACACGCCGCTGGTATTGGCCGCGTTGCCGGCTTCACCGCCGCCCTCGCCCTTGGCCGCAGCATCTGCGCGTGCGTTGAAGCTCCAGCCCTTCTCGGTGAAGTTGCGGTAGTCGAGGTCGTTGTTGAAGAGGCAGACGATGGAGAAGCCCTTGGCACCGATGCCGAGGCCAGCGCTGGCTTCGCTCATCGACATGTAGGTCTTCTTGCCCGCCTTGTCGATCGCCACACCCTTGGCGCCCGAGCCCCCACCGAAGATCACGAAGACGTTGGTCCCGGAGAAGACGGCCGAGCCATAGGCCTCTGACATCTGCTTCTTTGCGTCGGGATAGACCGCGTACAACTTCTGGAGCACAGTCTCCCGCTCGCCATCGATCTTCGAGCGGTCGGTTGATCGTTCCTCGGCGGTCGGTGCCGACTGGCACGCCGGCAGGATGCAGACGAGGGACAAGGCAACACAGAGCAACAGTGGACGGTGGATCATCATGGCAGGATGTTCGCCGTCACGGGCGAATTGCGCAAGTGATCAGTTGCCGGTCTTGGCGCCGTCGGAGCCCGTGCCGCCCTTGGAGGCATCGTCGCCCTTGGGCTCATCGTCGGTCTTGGCAGCGTCGTCCGCCTCGCTGTTCGCCTTGGATCCACCCTTGGCCGACTTGGGGAGCTTGCTGCCCTTGGCGATCTTGGCCACCTCGGCGTCGAAGGCCTTGTCGTGGGGGTTACCAATCCAGCTGATCGTGCCCTCGGTATCGACGATAAACGCGCATGGGATGCCATTCTGCCCGGCGGGGGTCATCCATGCATTCCACATCGATCGATCGCTGTCGTAAGCGACGGTGTAGGCCATTTTTGAGCCCTGCTTCTTGATGAAGGCGTCGAGCGGTTCCTTGCCGGCACGCTCTGCTCCAGCCACGCCCATGATCACGATGTTCTTGTGCTTCTTCTGGAGCTTGGTCAGGTGGGGGATGCTTGTCACGCACGGTGGGCACCACGTCGCCCAGAATTCGACGACGTAGGCGGTGCCTTCCTGCAGCCCTTCGACTGGCTTGCCCTTGATGACTTCGTCCACATTCAGTGCCGGGGCCTTGCTGCCAGCCGCGAGCCGGCCGCTGCCCGCGTCGCCGGCTGGGGTGCCAGGGCTGCCTTCGGACTGTGCCATCGCTGGCACACAAGCAAGGGCGGCAGTGACGAGCGACACGACGGCAGTGCGCGTGGTCATGGTGGTCCCTTGGGGTCGTCCCCTTGGGATTCCACGCGCGATCGACCAGTGTCAAAAAAGCGAACGGCCGGGCAGGGGCCCGGCCGAGTCGCCTGTGATTCGAGGGAGAAAGGACCGTATGTCAGGTCGTCGAGCGCTTGCTGAAGACGGCCAGGATGACCATCAGCGCGATCAGGCCGACGAGGCCGTTGTTGCCAAAGCTCGAGATGAAGCTCATGAGGTTGTCGGTGATGCCACCGAAGAACCACGTGTTGGTCTTGCCAAAGATGATCTGGGCAAGCACGCCCACGGCAATGAACAGCATCGCGATGTCGATGAATTCGCTGGTCCAGTTCTTGATTGTGTCGAACGCCTTCATGTGACTGCCTCCTGTGCAGTTGGTGAGAGTGCAGCCCGCGCACCGTGCGCTTTCCTTGGCTGCGTTGGTTGGATCGGTGCAGATCGGACCCAACCGATAAAAAACGGGCTAAAAACCACCGTTCACAACATGAACACGCGATTTCACGCTGAAATCAGTGGTTCGTGAAGAAAGGCACGAGCATGAACTGCGGATTTCTCAACGATTTCATCGTGATATGAAATGACTGGCCTCTCGGGCGCGCGGTGAAGGTTCCAGCAGCGCGGTTGCACATCCGGTCGGGTCGTCGGTGGGTTGTCATCGGTCGACACAGGCGATGCGCATGATGTCGCACGGCAGCGTTGCGCAGAGTGCCTTCGCGACGGTGGGCTCCATCGCGTTGATCTGTACGGAGGGGTAGCTGCGTGCGCGCTTCCATCGGTGCGCATCGTGGGCAAAGCCCGTGACATCAGGGGCCGGCAGCGGGCGCGACAACAGGAGGCGCAGCATTGGCCGCGCGGTCCGGCGCCACGGGTGAGCGTCGCCAGCAACCACCCTCAGGAAGGCCGCACACGTAGGCGCTACCGATCTCGCTGCACGGCACGGGCGCATCGGTGCTGATGACGTTGGCACCGCTGGCGAATGCGGTATCGCGCCGTGCCGGATCGTTCGCGCGCACTTCGTGCAGGTTGGCATCGGCCCGCGTGCGCACCATGTAGCCGCGGCGCACCAGGTCCTTGATCCGTTCAGCTTGGCTGGCCGGTTCGTTCATCACCAGATAGGCCGCGGCAGGGGTGCCTACGGGGGCATCGATGAAGCAGGGGCGGCCCTGTGCGCTCGGCCGGCCATCGAGATAGGTGGTGCGTGCTTGAGCGCCGCACTCAAGGATGATCATCACACGACCCGCT
>SYIB01000221.1 GCA_005798965.1 Planctomycetia bacterium | reverse complement strand
CCGCGTCCGGCGCTCCTGACGCCGACGGCACGGAGCAGACGCCCGACGAGCGCATCTTCGGGTCGTGCCGTGATCGCCGCATCCGCTTCGTGAGCGCGGGGCCGGATGGATCATTTGGCGACATCTACGGCGCCGAGGGATCGGCTCCTAAAAAGCAGACCCAGGACAACATCGTGAGCTACGAATGACGCACCGACCTCGCCCATCCTTGCGCGCCTTCACGCTAGCCGAGCTGCTGGTCGTGATCGGCATCATCGCGGTGCTGGCATTGCTCACGAGCGTGAGCGTGCAGCGCATCGCCAAGGATGCGCGGCTCTCATCGGCCACCAATGCCGTCATTGCGCAGCTCGGTACGGCCCGTGCGATCGCGATCCGGGACAACGCCCCGGTCATCGTGACGTTCCGCCCGGTCTTGGCGGAGCCGCCGATCTTCGGTCCGTCAGGCAACGTGATCTCGCCCGGCAACCCGCAGAAGGGGCAGGTGACCGAGGTCGTGATCGGCAAGGCGACGGGGCGGATGGTGCCGCTCGATACCCAGACCTTTGATGTGTTCGGCGAGCAGTACCGCCCGGTGGCCGGTGTTCCCGCCCGACGTCTCGCGAGGGGGATCAAGATCGCCGCGCCAGGCGATTACATCAGCGCATTCGTCCCACAGTGGTCGGTCACGCCTGAATATTCCAATGGGGAGGTCGGTCGGGCCTTCTGCGTCTGCTTCGGTCCCGATGGCTCGCTGCGCACGCGCAACCCACGCATCCCAGGATCGGTGCAGACGAGCTTCGGCGGCAATCCCGACAACACTTCGACGTTCGTTGGGCCGTGGTTCGACGCCGACGGCGACAACACTGCTGTTCCGGGCGTGGGTGGAATCACCAACGTTCCGACATGGGTCACCTTTCGTTCGCCCGACGAGGAACCTGTGCTGGGCTACACGACGCTGCTGGCGGTGTACGACTATGAGGACGCCGCCGAGCGTGGCGACCCGACGGAGTGGCAATCCTCGGCGAGCGCCACGAGCGAGCCCAGTCAGTACCGAACGTTCTTCGATGCGTATATCCCGCAGTTCGGGGACTTCATCGGCTTCAATCGCTGGACGGGCGTAGCCCGGGCGGTGGACCAATGAGCCGTCGCGCCTTCACGCTGGTCGAGGTTCTGCTGGCTGTCTTCATCCTGGGCATCGGGATCATCAGCGTGAGTGCGCTGTTCCCGGCCGGCATCGTGCAGCAGCGCGCCTCCAACGATGATGCGCTTGGGCCCGTCGTGGCGCAGCACGCGATGGGCGTGATCCGCAGCAAGGTCGGGCAGGATGACTTCGGCACGTTCGAGGAGTACGGGCTGTACGACCTTGGAGCGACTGCACCGACCACCATTCCCGGCGACTGGTTCTGGAAGCGCCCGACGATGTACTTCCAGACCCAACTCACGGGTGTGGGCTGGGTCGATGGCAACATCGAGGATGACTCCGGCACGATCGACGTCTTCGGTACCTTGCTGCTGAACAACGCGCTCGGCGCAGGACCGGGGAACAACCTGAATCTGGCACGCGTGGGCAGTGAGTTCACCACGGATGGCCTGGGCAACGACGCCAACAGGGTCTATGGGGTCCCGGTGAACCGTCGCAAGTGGGATCCTGACCTCGACACGAGGACGCCGCTCTCGATCTTCGCTGACTTCAACGGCGACTCGATCGAAGACGGTGGTGAACTTTTTGCGCGCCAGCCTGCCGCCATCATCACGCAGTACGAACGCTGGTGGCCGGCGATGCCGCCTTCGAGGTTGCTCACGGGCGGCGATACGGCAGGGGAGGCCAGCGCACAGTCGCGGCGCCGTCCGCAGTTCGTCTGGGATTGCATGTTCCGCCGGTTCGAAGGTCGCATCCTCGTCGCGGTGTTCGTGTACCGCGTCGGCACGTCTGGCGTTGAGGCCGGGCCGTACCGCGTGGCCCAGGCTCCGACCATCAGCGGGCTTGCGAACTATCCCGCGATGCCCCGGCTCGGTGCCTTCGTTACGAATCCGCCCGCGGGTTCGACGGTGTTCTCCGGAACATCCATCCCGCGCGCCGGAGGCGTCGATGGCGCCATTGACACGCGCGCGGACAACGCCGCGATCCCCGGCACGAACCCCGGCACGCCAACTTCCGGATTCAACGTCACCAATGACCTGTACGCGTGGCAGGCACCAAACCAACTCTGGCTCGACCAATGGAACGATGTTCATCGCGTGGTGGGTGGTCGTCGAACGAGCGCTGACGGTCCAGTGACGCTGGCGCGCCCCATCAGTGCCAAGTTGCCCAGCGCCGTCTACTTCGGCGTGGGCCAGGACGGGCTGCCGCGCCCCGATCCCGGAACCTTGCCGGTGATCTGGTACCTGCCCACCGAAGACGCCAACGGCGTCTCGATCACGCCCGTCTTCGTCACGGTGATGGAGCTCTGATGCCGCACCTCAACCGCAACGCCAAGGCCTTCACGCTGACCGAGCTGCTGCTGGCGGTTCTGGTGCTGCTGGTCATCATCGCGGCCACGGCCCGCATCTTCGGTACGGCGCAGCGTGTGTCGAGCGTGGGCGAGGCGAACGCATCGATCCTGCAGGATGCCGGGGCCATTGAGCGCCGGCTGCGCGATGACTTGGCGCGGATGTCGGACAAGGGCTATGTGGCGATTCGCAATGTCGCGTTGCGCAACGACATCAATGACAATGCCGGGACCAACCAGCTTGAACTGCTGAATCCCGACCTCGCGCAGGATGCGATCCTGCGATTGGATCAGTTGGTGTTCTTCGCTGAAGGAACGCAGGACACCGTGGACTTCGTCGGCACGGTGAACCTTCTCGGCGGATCGGTTCCATCGAGCGCGCTGAGCCGTATCACCTACGGGCATGCCGTGCAGGTCCCTGATCGTGTGGAGCAGGCGCTGGCTGCACCCGCCTCGTTCGATCCCGATTACTTCATGCTCGATGGGAAGGTCCTCACGCCATGGGTGACGGACGCCGTGACCGATGGCCCAAGCCTCCGCCTGACCGCCACGACCGCCAGCGGTGGCACCAGGACGGTCAACGGCACGCAGCCAGGCGCGCGCGACTGGATCCTCAGCCGGCGTGCCGTGCTGCTGGCTGACGATGGCGGGGACCCCGCGTTCCACGCAATCCAGCCGAACACGCCCCAGCTCGATGCCAACAGCACGACGTCGCTCTTCCAGGAGTCGACGGGGTCCTTCACAGCCGCTGCCGCACTGCAGCCTGCACGAGCCATCCTGTCCGGGCGCTTCGATGTCACGGCCATGCAGCTCAACGATCTTGAGCGCGTACTCGGCCGATTCGATGGCACGAACGGCCTTCTCGATCCGCCGTTCTATTCGCCATGGACGGTGGTCCCCGGAGTCGCAGAACTGCCGGCAAGCCCACCAGGTGCGGTGGCGTTCGGTGCTGCGCGTCAGCGCGTGATCAACGGCACCTTCGGCATCGGCGCCTCGGCCAACCAGGCCGGTACGAGCGTGCAGATCGGCCTGAACAGCTGGCCGCGTGCCGAGCGTCAGCCACCCACCTTCGCGAAGTCGGACCAGATGCTGACCTCTGGCATGATCGCCGGTCACTGCAGCAACTTCATTGTCGAGTGGTGTTGGAAGGATGGGGTCGGCCGCGTGATGGAGGACGATCGTCGCGTGACGTTGGCGCTCAATCCCCTCACAGGCAACGGCACCGTCGCCATGCTTGGCTTCCTCGCACCGACCAATGGCGTTGCGCCGTGGATCGGCCTGCCGGATGAAGTCACGTCACTCGGTTTTTCGGTGCCGTTCAACCAACGTCGTGGCACACGCACGCTGGAGCAGGTGGGTGGAGTTGGCGCTCCGATCTACGCACCCTCGATCGAGGGGCCGACGGGCGCGCAGGTCCTGTCCGTCGTGGGTGGTGGCATCCCCGCACAGCGCGTGTGGTGCTACACGAGCGTCTTTGGCTTCAACGCCACCGAACCCGCAGTCCGTGTGCGCTCGAGCCAGAATCCGGTCACGGGTGCGGTGCTCGCCGGGCAGCCGACCGACTGGGTCGTTCCGCGGCTCGACTACACCCCGCGACCAAGCGCCGTGCGCATCACCATGACGCTGCACGATCCTGACCGTCGCATCGAAGGCGGCCGTGAGTTCACGTTCGTCATCGACTTGCCCGAAAGGTCCAAGCCATGAGCGTTGCCCGATCCATCCGTCGCGCTGATGCAGGTTGGCGGCGTGCCAACGTCATGATCATGGTGACGGCACTGCTGGTGCTGCTCGTGATCATTGCGTCGGCCTTCCTCACGCGCACGCAGGCCGGCCGGCAGATCGCCTCAGCCCAGCAGTCGTCTCAGGCCAGGCAGCAACGAGTGGACTCGATCACGAAGGCCGTGATCGATGAAGTCGCACAGTCGCTCTTCCCGCGGCGCATCGATGCGGCCGACCCGGTGTTTCAGGCTGGCTTCGTGCCGAATCCCACGCAGTACGGCTACCCGCTGGTGGCAAGTACGTCATACCCGCGGCTCGAGCCGCTTCGTGGGGCGGTGCGCTACGGCGTGGACCCGTGGAACGCCTTCTTCAACGCTGACCTCAGCCCGGATCCAGCGGGCGACGACGCGATCATTGACGGCTACAACTTCGCGCCCTTCCACGTGTACCCGTGGACCAACTGGCCGGACCTCTTCGCCAACAACAACGTGGTGAATTCCAACCACCCGTTGCGCGTGTACGAGGCGAACCCCTGGGGCAATCCCGGCTACGGGGACACGCGGTGGCTGCGCTCGACCGAGCCGATGCGCGCCTACGACAACAACGGCCTGCCGTTCTTCACGCACTGGTCGCACCTGTCGAACCCTGCGACGGCGAACAACGGATGGACGCTGATCCCGGACCTTGCCGATTGCGATGCGGGTGCGGCGTGGTTCAACACGCAGAACGGTACGCATGAGCAGGAGCGCAACGGGCTCTTCATCCCGTGGGAGCAGTGGCTTCCGGGCGTTCGCCCGCTCGATGCATTCCTGGTGACGGGTTCCACCACGGGGGTCGGTGATTCGCAGAACACGCTGGCGTTAGCCCTAAATTTCAAAGCGCTTGCCGACAACTGGTTCTACGGCGGTGGGGCCAGCGCAAGTGGCTACATCAATGCGGTGGGGGGCGTGAACGCCAGCCCCATGCCGAACTTCCTTCGCCTGGCGCACTTCGGGCCCAAGCGCGAGGAGCTCGAGCCTGACACGGCGCGCAACCTCGTCAGCCGCCGGCTCTGCGATACTGACGGTGATGGCTTCACGGACAGCTACTGGTTCATGCCGCCCACGAGCGCGGACCGGGCCGTGCGGTACGTGGTCGGCGTGAGCGTGGTCGACAACAGCGCGATGGTGAACGTGAACACGGCCACCGTGTTCGACCGTACCCAGACGGCGGGGCTCGTTCCGGGTGATGTGTCGTTGATGGTGCGCCGTGACGGCTCGCTCGGCGGTACAGCAGACTCGGATGCCTTCAATCCGTTGCGCGCGGGCTTGTTCGGACAGTATGCGCGGCTGAACGGTGATGGCTCGGTCAACCTGTATCCGCCGCTGAGCGTGGACTTGTGGCGGGATCAGTTCGGGGTCTCCGTGGATACTGAGGCGAACCCAGTGGCATTGGCGGTGCACGGGACTCCGACCGACACGCGGTTCATCCGTGAGTTGGGCTTGGTACGCACGCTCGGAAGTCCGACGGCGCTTGGTCCGATTCCTGGCATCGATGCACTGCTGCTCAGTCCGTTGGATCGCCTGCATCACTACAAGGCCCTGCTCAACGGCGGTCGCCTTGATACCTTCGTCGATGGCAATGCTGCGTTTACCGCTGGCCAGCGTGCTGGCTCACGCATTGACTTCTTCGGAATGGCCGACGAGATCGAGCTTCGGCGCTTCGCGGGTCACAACGATTCCGTGCTGAGCCGCCTCGAGCGATCGCTCGACCCTGCGTTGCCGTTGGGTGCCGAGACCGGACCCCGGCGCGACCTCTTGCGCGCCAGCCCGGCCCGTAGCGAGAGCTTTGAGGGCTTCGAGCTGGCGGTCGGTGCCACCAGCCCCCCGAGCATCGGCAAACTCACCTCGCTGCAGCTGCTGCACGACACCCGCCGTCACCTGACGACTTACAACGGCGCGCGCAACGAGCAGTTGCCGCCGTGGCTCTGGAGCTTCCCCCCGAACGCGAACGCGCAGGCCAGCTCCCTCGGCCTGGCCACGCCAAAGATCATCGGCGCCGAGGGGCCCGATGCACAGACCCAGTATCCGCAGACGCAGAACCAAACGATCGTTGGAGATGGCAACAACGACGGGACCTACGACTGGCGCGATGAGGAACTTGCACGCCGCGACTTCCTGCTCTGGAACCAGAAGGTCGATCTGCGCTCGCCCATCAGTGACCCGCTCTACAACGGGCTGCAGCTCACGAACGGTGGCCAGATCCTGGGCGATCAACTCCGGTTCGTGAACCGGCTCTACACGGTGTTCACGCGCTGCATGCTCGATCCGGTCACGCGCACGAGTTACTTCGGGACGATCGACGGCACGCCTGAGCAGTTCATCCGAGCCCAGCGCATGGCAGCGAGCTGGGCAACGAACGTGGAATCATGGCGCGATGGCGGGCGCAAGTATGGCAACACGCAGCTCGTGGTGGATGATCCGTTCCACCCGGCCGAGGCGCCCTTCGTGCTCGAGGAGCCGGAGCGAAGATTTCTGGGCAACGAGAAGCAGCCCTTCATCACCGAAGTGTTCTTCGCCATCGTGTATCCCAAGTCGCGATGGGCCGACGTGCGGCAGTTGGCAGCGGCGAATGCGCCAGTGCAGGGTCAGCAGGTGCTCGAGTACTTGGACTCGCTCATCCCGCCGGCCGATCCTTTCGCACTGCCGCTTGAGGTGCCGGAGGGCGGGGGTGTCCACTTCGTCGTCTATGACCCGAGCAGCCCGCTCCTGCGCCCGGCTGTGGTGATCGCCGTACAGATTGCCAATCCCTACAACGAGCCGATCAACCTGCAGCCTTACCGTCTGCGCGTGGGCGGCACGGGGGGCGTGGACAACGTCTTCCGCTTCTCGCAGATCCCGATCCCGGCATCGATCAACTTCGATTCGCCCAATGTGGGCCAGCCCTACTGGGGTTACGGTGTCTCACCGATCCTTGGGCCCGGTACGCCTGAGCAGCCCCGCACGGCCACGGTCTTCGCGATGCCCCAGCAACTCGCGGGTGATCCGCTGTTCCGTGCGCGGTTCCTCGATTTCCTCGACCTGACCCACCCGTGGCTGATCCGCGATGACAGCGATTCTGACCGGACCGATGGCTGGCCCTACCCGTACTCGCTCATGTTCGAGCTTGATGCTGCCGTGCAGGCGGCGGGCAACGATCCAAACCGTCCCGAGTTCCCCTTTGCACGCGTCGATTCGACCGATCCGAATGGATCGGGCCCCGGTTGCGACCTCTACGAGGATTCGCGTACTGCGTACCCAGACTGCATGGTCTGCAACGCACCGCGTGGCGAGCCAGGCGTGCAGGGTG
>SYIB01000220.1 GCA_005798965.1 Planctomycetia bacterium | reverse complement strand
GGCAGCCGCTCCCGGCATTGCGATGCTCTGCGTCTGGTGCGTGCAGCTGCCGTTCACGGCACTGGCACACCTTCGCGAACTCGACGGCATCGTGCGGCGCGGGGAGCTTGATGTTCGAAGCGAACGGGGTGTGGACCTCGCGCTCGCAGGACCGCGCGCGGGCGACAGCCTGCTGCGCGTACTCGTCATCGTGGGCGTGATCACCGCCATCGGGATCGTCCTGCAGGCCATGGCACCGGAATCTCCCTTTGCTTGGTATTTCCCGGGGGAAACAGGCTACCTGCGCTGGCTGGCGATGTACGGCGTGGTCTTTCCCGTGTTGCTCCTGGCTGCACGCGCAGGCTGGAGCTTCGGCAAGGGTGTGGTTGCCGTGGTGCTCGCCGCCATGGGTGCGGAGCTTGGCTTCCTGCAGGGCAGCGCGTGGTGGCTGCTCTGGCCGGCGGGCGTGATGCTGATCGCCCTGATGGATGCACCTCGCGGATCGTGGAGCGCGCGGTGAACCCAACGCTCATCGATGATGCCTCGTCGCTCGCAGCATGGTCGGGCTGCGCCTTCGTCCCCACGATGGGTGCCCTGCACGAGGGACACGCCTCGTTGATCCGCTCGGCGGCCCGGACCGGGCGACCTGCCGTCGTCAGCATCTTCGTGAACCCGACGCAGTTCGGGCCGAGTGAGGACTTCGCGCGCTATCCGCGAACGCTCGATGCCGACCTCGTGACCTGTGCCGCCGCAGGAGCTGCCGCCGTGTTCGTACCCTCGGTCGAAGCGATCTATCCGCGTGGGCTCGAGGCCGCGCGCGAGGAGGCCGCGAACCTGCCGCTGCCGGCGGTGGCCACGCAGCCTCGGCTTGAGGATGGATGCAGGCCTGGCCACTTCGCGGGCGTGATGCAGGTGGTGACTCGGCTCTTCGAACTGGTGCGGCCAGCGATCGCACACTTCGGTGAGAAGGACTGGCAGCAGTTGCGCGTGATCACGGACATGGTCGACATGCACCCGACGCGGTTCGACGGGCTGCGGATCGTGCCGGAGCCAACCGTTCGTGAGGACAATGGCCTCGCCATGAGCAGTCGCAACCGTTACCTCGAGCCCAGCCAGATCCAGGCCGCCCGAGGGCTCAGCCGCGCCCTGCAAGTCGCCTGCGCCGCTCAGCATCCCGGGACCGCCGAGGCGCTCATGCACGGCACCCTCGAGGAACATGGGCTTGAGGTGCAGTACGCCGTGGTGCGCAGCGCCCGCTCGCTCATGCCGGTCCAGGGCTTCGAGGCTCCCACGCGTGGCCTGATCGCTGCGAAGCTCGGCACGGTCCGGCTGATCGACACGATGGCGCTTCCGATCTGGCGCTGATCGTCGCTAGCATTCCTTCATGCTTCGTCTTGCAGCCTGCTTCGTGCTCTCCTTGGTCGCCGCAGCACCTGATGACATCGTCCCACCATCGGCCCCGCCGGCCAAGCAGCCCCCTGCTGCTCCGAGCGGCCCTGGGAATGCACCTGCGACACAGCCTCCAGCCCAACCGGTCAACCTTCCGCCAGTGCAGGCCAAGTGGCTCGAGAAGCTCGATGACATCGACCGTGCGGCGCTCGAGGCCGTGCGAGGTTGGCGCATGCCGACCCTGCCGCAGAGCGGGACCTGGCTCGGCGATGCCCCCGATGCCGCCGCGCTGAAGGGCAAGGTCGTGCTGATTCAGGGCTTTACGACGGCGAATTCGTCCTCGAAGGCCACGTTGGGCAAGGCCGCCACCGCAGCGAAGCAGGCGATCGCGGACGGCGATCTGGTGCTCATCGGGCTGCACACTCCCGAGGGTGCTGATGGCGCGGCCAAGGCCATGCGCAAGCCTGCGGCGCCCACGCTCATCGACTCGACCGGCGCGCTGTGCGATGCGCTCGGCGTGTTCCGTGCGCCTGTGAACGTGCTGATCGACCGAGATGGCACCGTGCGCTACGCAGGGCTCTCGACGAGCGGGCTCAAGTCCGCGATCAAGGAACTCTGCGCGGAGACTGCAGGCTCACGCCAGCCGCAACTTCGACCAGCCACAGTGGCCGGACCAGCGCAGGCCGACCTGCCTGCGCCGACCGATGCCGTCGATCCGCGCTTCACCAAAGATCGTCGCGGGCAGCAGGCCCCGACCTTCTACGTCGAGTCATGGCTCACCCCCACGCCAGATCCCACCGGCAAGGTGCTGGTCATCGACTTCTGGGCAACCTGGTGCGCTCCTTGCGTGGCCGCGATCCCGCACATGAACGAGCTGGCGCAGCACTACGGGAACCAGGTCGTGGTCGTCGGCGTGTCGAGCGAAGCGGCAGATGCCTGCAAGACCGGGATGAACGCCAAGAACCTGCGCATGAACTACGCGCTTGCCTGCGACCGCTCAGGTGCCATGTCGGGCTTCTACGGCGTGGGGGGAATCCCGGCGTGCGTGGTCGTGACGAGCGATGGCATCGTGCGCTGGCAGGGAGCTCCCACCGGTCTGACTGAAGCGCTGCTCGACCCGATCGTGAAGGCCAACGCCAAGTGGTTCGCCAGTGCAGCGGGAGCCATGAAGGACGGCCGCTGGGCCAAGGCCCTGAAGGACGCGCCAGACCGCCCGATCAAGGGCGGCAGGTCGGCGTACTGAGCGCGATCACGCCGAACGGTCGACCACCGCATCAGCCATGGTGTGCAGCAGGTCCCTCACCGGCCCGGGCGGCACGCAGGCGAGCTGACCCTTGGCTTGGTGGACCAGGGCGAGCGCCACGGTGCGCGCAGCCTCAAGCGATCCTGTCTCGACGACCTTGGCGCGCAGGCCGACCGCATCGTTGGACTGGATCAGGTCGAGGGCGCGCAAGCGGCTGGCCGCGCATTCACCACGCAGGAGCTTCACGACCGGCAGCGTCAGCTTGCCCTTGGCCAGGTCACGGCCCGTCGACTTGCCGACCTCGTCGTCGGTGCCCATGAGGTCGAGCACATCGTCCTGGATCTGGAAGGCGACGCCGAGATCCTCGCCGAAGCGGCCGAGCGCCCTGCTGACCTGATCGTTGGCGCCGGCGAGCTCGGCGCCGAGTTCGCAACTGGCACCCACGAGCGAGGCGGTCTTGCGACGGACGATCTCGAAGTACGTGGGTTCGTCGAGGTCCCAGTTGCCGCGGTTGGAGAGCTGCACGAGCTCGCCTTCGCAGAGCGTGTTGGTGACCTTGCCCAGCGCGAGGTTGAGGCGCGGATCGCCGAGGCTGCTGCAGAGGTGAAAGGCGTTCGAAATGAGGTAGTCCCCGAGCATCACGGCGGCTTCGTTGCCCGAGAGCGCGTTGATGGTGCGCCCCTTGCGGCGCAGTTCGGCCTCGTCAAGCACGTCATCGTGCACGAGCGTGGCCATGTGGATCAT
>SYIB01000219.1 GCA_005798965.1 Planctomycetia bacterium | reverse complement strand
GCCTACAGCGGCCGCGGCGACGTGACGGGCGAAGTGGTGTACGTGAACTACGGAACCCGAGCCGATTTCGCGCGCCTCCGCGAGCAGGGGATCGACCTGAAGGGCAAGGTCTGCCTGGCGCGCTACGGAGGCAACTTCCGCGGCTACAAGGCGAAGTTCGCCGAAGAGGCCGGTGCCGTCGCGCTCATCATCTTCACGGATCCGGCCGACAGCGGCCCGGCGAAGGGTGCAATTTGGCCGGATGGAGGATGGGCGAACGCCAGCTGCATCCAGCGTGGGAGCATCAACACGCTGCCGTACTCCGGCGATCCGCTCACGCCCGGGCGCGAGGCGACCGAGCACGCGGAGCGGCTCGATCCCGCAGCGGTCGGACTACCGTCGATTCCTGTGCAGCCGATCGGCTGGGGTGCCGCACGCGAGATCGTGCGCCGCATGCGCGGGGCGCCGCTGTTCGATCAATCATGGGCCACAGGCTTCGAGGGCCCCACGTTGCTCACGGGCGGCCCGGAGCTTCGCGTGCGCGTGTCGGTGGCGCATGAGCCCGCGGTCGTCCGCTCGGCCAACGTGATTGCGCGTTTGCCCGGTCGCGTTCCGGATGGTGGTCTGGTGATCGTGGGCTGCCACCATGATGCGTGGGGCTTCGGCGCGGCTGATCCACTCGCCGGAACGATCGTGCTGATGGAAGCTGCCCGCGAATGCGCTGCACAGGCCAAGGCTGGTCGCGGCCCGGCGCGCGACACCCTCTTCTGTGCATGGGGCGCTGAGGAGTTCGGCATCGTGGGCAGCACCGAGTGGGTGGAGCGGGAACGCGTGATGCTCCAGGAGCGTGGCGTGGGCTACATCAATCTCGACATGGCGGCGATGGGGGTGAGTTTCGGCGCGTCGGCCAGCCCGTCCTTGCGGAGCATCGTGAACGATGTCGCCAAGGGCGTGCCGAGTGCGATCGATCCATCCCGATCCATTTTCGAACTGAGTGCGAAGGATGGTGCGCTCGCGCTTGGCGATCTCGGCGGTGGCAGCGATCACCAGCCATTCCTGTGCCACGCCGGGGTCCCATCGATCGGCCTCTCGGCCGGCGGGTCGCAGGGCACGAGCTACCACTCCAACTACGACACGCTGCTCTGGTACCGGCGCACGGTCGGCAGTGACTACGCCGGCGCATCGATGCTCACCCGCATGACGGTGGCGCTGGTCGATGCACTGGGCACCACCTGTCCCGAACCATGGCGGGAGGCTGCCGCAGCCGCATCGATGCTTCGGTCGTCGGCCACGCGGCTCACCCCGGAAGCGGCGCAACGCGCAGCCGAGCTGGCCGATCGGTTCGGGGTGCTGGCCAGCGCGATCGAGTCGCTTGCTCCGTTCGACAGGTCTCGGGCACAGGTCCTGCAACAGTGCTGGGTCGATCCTGCCGGGCTCCCCGCTCGTCCGTGGTTCAGGAACGTCTTCGCATCGAGCGACCGGGATTCCGGCTACGGGGCGTGGGTCCTGCCGGGCCTCCAAGCAGCGATGACCGACGCCGACCCGGCGGCTGCCGCGGCTGCGCTGGCGCAGCTCGACGCAGTGATCTCGCGTATGCAGGCGATCATCGGGCGCCCATAAACCGCTCCGGCCTGCCACCGGAGCTGATCAGCCGGGCTGGACCGGCTTGAAACACACACAATCGGGTGGCCTCCCCGCGAGCGGGGCGTATAGTCACTCTGTCCGGGAACGCCCGGCTGTCCGTCCACGAACCCAACAGACTGACCTATGCGAACCACCATCACTGCGCTGTCCGTTCTGGCTGTCACCGCCTCGGCCCTTGCCGGCACGACCCCGATCAAGCCCAAGCAGATCATCGGGACCGGGCTTGTCTACCCCACCTGGATCGGCCATGCGCCCGGCGATGAGTCCCGCCTCTTCGTGCTGGAGAAGGCCGGTCGTGTGCGCATCATCGATCTCGGTGCGACCCCGACGCTCCGCGCGACCGCGTTCCTGAACATCGACCCGATCGTCACGGGCGGTGCCTCGACGAGCGACGAGCAGGGCCTGCTTGGCATGGCCTTCGACCCTGACTACGCGACCAACGGCCAGTTCTACGTCTACTACACCGGAACGGGCACGAACAACCTCGCGCGGTACACCGTGTCGGCCGATCCGAACGTGGCCAACTCCACCGGGGTGGTCATGATGACGTGGTCCGATCCATACTCGAACCACAACGGCGGCGACATCCACTTCAAGCCCGGCACGCGTGACCTGTACATGGGCACCGGTGATGGCGGTAGCGCCAACGACCCCGGCAACGTCGCCCAGAACCTGAGCAGCCGCCTCGGCAAGATGCACCGCATCCGCCCCACGGTTGGAGGTACTTCGCCGTACTACACGATCCCCAGCAACAACCCATTTATCGGTGGTGCCACCACCGCTGACGACACGGTCTGGTCGTACGGCCTGCGCAACCCGTGGCGCTGGTGCTTCGACCGCGACAACAGCGACATGTACATCGCCGACGTCGGCCAGAACGCCGTCGAGGAAGTCGACTTCGAGCCCAATGGCACCCCGGGCGGCCGAAACTACGGCTGGCGCTGCACGGAAGGCACCAGCAACACGGGGCTGACTGGCTGCACCTTCGGCAGCCCCTCGCTGCAGGCCCCGGTTCGTACGTACGGTCACAATGCCAGCGGCGGCTACAGCATCACTGGTGGTCGCGTGTACCGCGGCTGCGCGATGCCCGACATGCAGGGCATCTACTTTTATGTGGACTACTCGACGAACAACTCGTGGTCGTTCCGCATGGTGAATGGCGTCGTGACCGAGTTCGTCACCCGCAACGCGGAACTGGCCACCTCCGTGGCCAGCCAGACCGTCAACCAAGTCGTAGCCTTCGGCGAGGACGCCAAGGGTGAGCTCTACATGGCCGACCACGGTGGGCAGATCTACAAGATCATTCCTGCCGCCGGCGAAGTGGCCTGCCCGACCCCGAACCCGAACGACCTGAACAACGACGGCATCGTTGACGGCGCCGACCTCGGCATCCTCCTGGGCAACTGGGGCGGAGCAGGCGCGGGCGACATCGACGACAGCGGCATCGTGGATGGCGCTGACCTGGGCATCCTGCTCGGCGGCTGGGGCGCCTGAGCGCACACGGCCCGCTTCACGCTGAACACACGCGGGCTCGGACCGATCGGTCCGGGCCCGCTTTGTTTGGCACCGAGGTCGTGCGGGTTGGGCGGCGTCTGGGCCTGGCGCTCTGGGCCTGGCGCTCTGGAAGTTGGGGCTCTGGAATTCGTGCGTACGAGGCACGGCCACCGAGGATGGACCGACGCGTCACGCCCTCGTGACTCGCCGGCGTGGCGTTCGCTCAGCGGGAGTCCGGTGTGGTGGCCTTCAGCCGTGCGGCTTTGGCCTTGCTCAGGATGTTCAGCGTCTCGACCCCAAGACTGAAGGCCATCGCGAAGTAGATGTACCCCTTGGGCACATGGAAGTGGAGGCCTTCGGCCACCAGACTCATGCCAATCAGGATCAGGAAGCTCAGCGCAAGCATCTTCACCGTTGGGTGGCGATGCACGAAGTCACTGATGCGACCCGCAAACAGGAGCATGACGATCATCGAGATCACCACCGCGAGGATCATCACCGTGATCGATTCGGCCATGCCGATCGCCGTGATCACCGAGTCGATGCTGAACACGATGTCCATCAGCATGATCTGGCCCACGATGACGCCGAACGACGAGCCGCGACCCTCCGTCAGCGCGTGCTCCCCACCCTCGACCGAGTGATGGATCTCCTTGGTGCTCTTCGCCAGGAGGATCAGTCCGCCAGCCAGCAGGATGAGGTCGCGCCAGCTCGGTGCGATCTCCTGGCCGAACGCGTTGATGGTGGTCACGGGCGTGGTCAGCTTCGCGATCCAGCTGATGCACAGGAGGAAGACAACCCGCATCAGCAACGCGCCCATCAGGCCGACCCGGCGTGCCTTGGCCTGCTGCTCCTTGGGCAATCTGCCGCAGAGGATCGCGATGAAGACGATGTTGTCGATGCCCAGCACGATCTCGAGCACGGTCAGCGTGACCAGTGCGATGAGGTGCTCGGGGGTGAAGAGCGACGCAGGATCGATCAGGGCCAGCATGCGGGGGCGTACACTAACGCCATGCGGACCATCCTGATCGTGCTCTGGACCATGGGATCGATCGGCTGCGGGCAGGCCCCGGCACCGACTGCTGAGGCATCGATGGCGCCCGTCGCCGCAACGGCACCCGTAACGGCGCCCGCAACGGCGCCCGCGGCGGCACCTGCAGCCCCGCCCGCCACGGCACCTGCAACGGCGCCCGCTCCCTCGTCGGAACCTGCGCTCGCCGCAGAGGCGAATGCGGCCCTCACCTCGAATGCGGTCTTGGCCCAAGCCCCTCAGCCTCGAACCGCACCGACCCAGGCTCATCCCCTGGTCGTCGATCCGCCAAAGGTGGATTTCGGTGCGGTACCGCCGGGTGCGCGCAAGTCCACCACGTTCACGCTGCGCAACCCGACCGGCGCGCCCCTGAAGATCATCGATGCGAAGCCCAGCTGCAAGTGCACCGACATCACGCCGATGAAGGGCGTGACGATTCCTGCCGGCGGCTCCGTCGAACTGCAAGCCACGCTTGCCGTGCCTCGTACGCCCGGCAAGAAGGATGCCAAGGTCATGATCGTCGTCGAGCAGTACGGCATGACGGTCGCGCAGATGGAAGCCACGGCAACGCTGCCGATCATGGCCTCGCCCGAATACGTGGAGGCGCTCAAGGGAGTCACGTCGGGCACCTTCACGCTGGTCGCCGATGATGGCGCGCCATTCAAGGTGACTGGCTCGTGGGGGCTTCCGATCACGGAAGCCCAGCCCGGTGCGAAGGCATCGCATGTGATGACGTGGACCACCGCTGGTGTGAACGGCCCGCTCCCGCAGTGGGTCGTGGTGGCCACCGATCGTGCTGATGCGCCGCTGGTCGCCCTGCGCATCCGCCATGAATCCACTGGCACGCTCTTCGACAAGGATGCCCGCGAAGCCCGCCAGTGGTTCTTCGCGGATCCGCTCGTCGTGGCAGGCCGCATGGAGCAGGGGACCAAGCAGCGGCTCGAACTCGATCTCGAGAGCACGAACCCCGCCGCGCGCCGCATTCCGGTGCGGGAAGGGTGGAATGCCGTGACGGGTGCGACGTGCGCGACCGGCGGGTTCGCCTGCACGCTCGCCGAGGCGAAGGTCGATGGCGACTTCGTCCGCGTGAAGATCGACTTCGTGGTCGACAAGATTCCGTCGGGGCTCTCCGTGGTCCCCGTGACGATCACCACGGCGACTGGTTCCGGCGTGATCCCCGTGGCGGTGCTCGTTCCGTGAGCGTCGTTCGCATCGATGCTCGCGACGCCACAGCGGTCACCGATGTGCTGTTGGCCGCAGCCGAGTGCATGCGCACCGCCGAAGGTCGCCGCGGCGCGACGCAGTGGATCCCCTCGCGTGGAACGCTGCTGGCGACTGGTGACCTGCACGACAACCTGGTGCACCTGCAGGCGGTCCTCCAGCTGGCGCGGCTTGACGCTTCGCCCGATCATCACGTCATCCTGCACGAACTGATCCACGGTGAGTCGCTCACTGGTGGCATGGACACGAGCTACCGCATGCTGGTGCGCGTGGCTGAACTCGTTCTGGCCTATCCGACGCAGGTGCATCCGCTCCTTGCCAATCACGAGCTCGCGCAGGCATGCAAACTGCGGATCTCCAAGGGAGCAGGGGAGCAGGTGCAACTCTTCCTCGATGGGCTCGATTGGGTCTTCGGCGACCAGATGCAGCAGGTCAGTGATGCGGTCGATCGATTCATCCTGGCCATGCCCCTCGCGGTCCGATCGATGGGCGGGCTGTTCTGCGCTCACAGCACGCCGGCTCCCTTCGAGGTCGAGTCGGCAGATGTCGGTGCACTCGATCGCGAGCTTGATCCAGCCCGGTACACCGACCACGAGGGGATCGCTTGGCAGTTCACCTGGGGTCGTGGGCAGACACCCGAGAGTTCGCGTCGCGTGGCGGAGCGGCTCGGTGCAAGGCTGATGGTCTGTGGGCATGCGTACGTTGAGCAGGGGGCCGAGGCCGTCTCGCCGGAACTCCTGCTCCTCAACAGCGATCACACGCGAGGTGTCGCCGTTGAGATTCCCCTTGAGGGCGACTTGCCAGCAGCCACCGACCTGGCTCGCGAGGCCGTCTTCCTTGCGACGGTTGGTTTCGAAGGATGACCGCAGGACTGGCCATCACCGGTTCGCAGCGTTCCGTCGGCGTGGCGGCGTGGCGTGATGGCGGCGCCATGATCGCCAGCGACCATGTTGAGCCTTCACGCGAGCGGGACTGGCTCTGGCCATCGATCGATGATGTGTGCGTTCGGGCTGGCCTCATGCCTGCCGAACTCACGTGGGTCGCCGTCGATGTGGGGCCCGGCGGATTCAGCGGTCTGCGCACCACGATCGCCGCAGCGCAGTCGATCGCCACCGTGCATGGGCTGCCCTGCATCGCGGTGCCGTCGGCACTCGTGGCTGTGTGCTCGACCTGGCCCGCCCCTGCATCGGGAGTGCCTGAGTCGGCTCACGCCGTGCTCGCCGTGAAAGGCACCACGGCATGGATCGCCACGCTTGCGCATGGGGATCGAGGTTGGTCCCAGCGCACGGCGTCGGTGATCGAGTGGGGAAGCTGGGTGCCCCAACCGGGTTCGACCGTTCTGGCCGATGCACACTGCCCGTCGGCGCTCCGGCGGGCGTGCGATGCACATGGGGCGGCCGTCGTCGAGCCGATGTGGTCGGGCACCGGGGTGATGACTGCGGCGAGGCGGCTGTGGGACGATGGCCACCGCGTGGCCCCCGCGGCCCTCAGCCCCGAGTACGCGCGGGAGCCCGAGGCCGTGACCCTCTGGCGACAGCGGCACAGCGGATAACGCCGTTTCCTCGAGCCAAATCCGCGATTGCACTTCATCACCCCGTGGTGCTGGCCGATGCATGCGCCGAGGACATCCCATGACCACTCGCGAACCTGCTGCGTCCATCACCACCGATGCCATCAAGCGCTTTGGCACCGCACGGATCGTGCTGTGCGGTTCGCGTGCGGAAGCATGGACGCCGGTCGTGCGTGGGGCAGGCGGGTGGAAGACCGACATCGTGCCGGCGACGGCCGTACGCGAGGCACTCGCCCTGCTGCGCGAGAGCTCGTTCGATCTGGTGGTGCTCGATCTCGATGGTGTACGCGCCGCTCGTGCGCGTCTCCTGCACACGATCCGCTCGCTGGCGCCGCACGTGGGCATCGTGTGCATCGCGCGTACGGCCGATCGTGACCTGCTGCTCGCCGCTTTGCGCGAAGGCGTGGTGGATGTGCTGAGCGGAGCAGAGCAGGAAGCCGAGTTCCGTGCACGCATCGCACTCGGGCTCGAGCAAGGTGTGGCGCGTCGCTTGCGCGAGCGGCGGTTGAATGTGTTGGAGACCGCGTGCCGCCGGCTCAGCCGCGAGCGCGAGGCACTCAATCGTCAACTTGGCGGCGTGGTGAGCGATCTGGCCCAGGCGCAGGAGCGCACCGAGGAGCGTGTGGTCTTGGCCGCCGCGTCCGCGGAACTGCGCGCAATCCTCACCCTTGAAAGCGATGTCGATGCCATGCTCAAGCTGGCCGCACAGGCCTTCGTCCTGCGCATGGGCGCTGCGAACTGCGCGGTCTTCGTGGAGCGCGGCGAAGGCCGTTACGACCTCTGTGGCTATCTGCGCGACGATGTCTCCCGCTCCGCCATGTCGGGCATGCTGGACACGCTGGCCGACGAGTGGTGCGCCTCGCTCGCCATGCACGGCGCGCCGCTGATCTTCGATGGCTCCACGCCGCCGCCCGAGACCTTCCGCCGGCTGCAAGGGCTGCTCCCGGGGCGCGCGGTCTGCGCCGTGGCGTGCCGCGAGGGCATCACGCGCCCGGCAGTGCTTGTGCTCTTCCGTGATGCCGATCGCCCCTTTGCACCGGAACTTGCACCGCTCGCCGATGCGCTCGGCGAATCCGTGGCCAGCAGCCTGACGCGAATCAAGCGGATTCAGTCACGCGCGAAGGATGGACACAAGGGCCAGGACCACGGCAAGGCCGCCTGAGCACGCTCAGGGCGTGCGTTCCGGCTCGAGCCGGGCCAGGATGGTGACGCCACCGGTGACCCGGTCGCCCACCTTCACCCGGACCGCCACGGCTTCGGGGCGAGGCAGGATGAGTTCAGTCGTCGAGCCGAACTTGATCAGGCCAAATCGTTCCGCGCGATCGAGCCGGTCGCCGTGTGCCACGGCGCACACGATGTGGCGCGCGATCGCGCCGGAGACCTGGCGGATGCCGATCGGATCGCCGCCTGCGGTTCGCATGCGGACGGTGTTGCTCTCATTCACGCGCGCACTCTCTTCGGTGCGTGCATCGAGGTACTTGCCCGGGCGATGCTCGATGGCCTCGATGGTTCCCGCACACGGCGCGCGGTTGATGTGCACATCAAGCACGCTCAGGAAGATGCGAACGACTGTGGCGGGTCCACCGATCGCATCATGCCAAGGCACCGTGAAGACGGCACTGACCTTGCCATCGGCGGGGCTGACCATGTCGGCGGGGTCGCTGCTTGCCGGGCGACGGCCAAGCGGGTCGCGGAAGAACGCCACAACGCCAAGCCAAAGCACGCCAACCACGGCGTAGAGCGCGGCTGGCAAGGACCACACGAACACGCCAATGCACAGAAGCGCCGCGACGGCCGTGGCGATGCCCCACTCGCGCAGGCCATACCTGCTCAGCAGCATCGATCGGTCACTCGGTCGCCTTGCCGATGAAGAAGCCGGCAACGCCGAACACGACGACGGCACCGGCGAGTCCGCCGACCCAGATCATCATGTCGCCCTTGATCATGCCAGTGAGCGTGGGCGTGCCGCCGAGCGACGTGCCGATCGCGATCACGAGGCAGATGGTCAGGCACGCAGCTGCGCCGAGCATGAGCCCGGCCGTTGCTCCGCTCCAGGCTCCGCTGACTTCCTCGGGCACCACGGCAGCACCGACGCCGAAGGCACCGATCGCGGCGGCAGGAGCATCAGCTTCGCCTTCGGCTCCCGCACCGACATCGGCGAAGAGGCCGCTGGCCGCGTTCGGGGCCGAATCATCGGCCGAGACTTCCTCGAAGAGCTGGAGGCCCGCCGAACTTTCGTCGGCGGCATCGCGCGTCATGTCGAGGAGGCCGCTGCCTGAGCCCACGGTCTCGAGGTTCAGGCCGCTGTCGCTCAGGCCGCCATCGGCAGCGATGCCGGCACTGGGTGACGCGCCGCTGTCGGCCATGCCCATGCTGGGTGACGCGCCGCTGTCAGCCAGGCCAACGCTCGGCCGGGCACCGCTGGCCGCACGACCGGGGTTGCTGTCGGCAAGACCAAGGCCGCCGAGCAGGTCGTCATCACCGCCAGCCATGGGTGTCGTCGGTGCACTGCGGCCCGCACCGCTGTCGGCGAGACCGAGCGATGCGGCGCCAGCGCCACTGTCAGCAAGACCGAGGCCGCCGAGGAGGTCATCATCGCCGCCCGCTGCCGGTGCTGAGGGGGTGTTCATCCCCGCGCCGCTGTCGGCCAGTCCGAGGCCGCCGAGGAGGTCATCATCGGCAGGAGCCGCGGCGCGTGATGGTGGAACCGAGGGTGCACCAAGATCGAGGTCAAGGTCCAGACCATCACCGGCAAGCACGGGGCCGCCCGCGCCGCTGCCACTGAGCGGAAGATCGAAGCCACCGCTGCTGCCACCACCGAGATCGCTGAGTTCGAGATCGAGACCGTCATCATCGGTCTGGGCGAGCTGGTCGATGTCCGCTGCCTTGAACTTGATCTGGTCCTTGTCGCGGAACTCCTGGAGCTGACCCGCCTGGGCCATCTGGAGAAGTTCGGCGGGCGACTTCTTGAGCTTCGCGGCGGCCTCTTCGAGCGAGTAGAACAGGCGTGACATGGACCTTCCTTCGATCAGCGGGCGAGCCACGGGGCGGTGCAGCGGCACCGACCGCGGTCACGCCGGGCGTGGAAGTTGTCAAGGTAGCGCAAAGGTCGGTTCGGCGCGAGGTTCACCCTCGGCAAAGTGGCTCGTGGCAGCGATCGAACGGTGGTTCGCCGAACACGCGCGCGACCTTCCGTGGCGGCGTGAGCGGAGCGGTTATCGAGCCCTCGTCAGCGAGTGCATGCTGCAGCAGACGCAGGTGAGTCGCGTGATCGAGCGGTTCGAGGCGTTCGTCGCGCGTTGGCCCACGGCGCCAGCGCTCGCGGCTGCCACGGAAGACGAGGTGCTCGCGATGTGGCAGGGGCTTGGCTACTACCGCCGAGCCCGGCGATTGCATGAAGCGGCGAAGGCGTGCGTGGCCCGGTTCGACGGCACGGTCCCAAAGCGCGCCGCCGAGCTCGTCACCTTGCCCGGAGTCGGTCGGTACACCGCTGGTGCGATCGCCAGCATCGTGCATGGCGAACGCGCTGCCATCGTCGACGGGAACGTGGCGCGGGTGCTGCTCCGGGTGCATGGTCGTCCGGAGGATCCGGCGGATCGCCCCACGCAGGAGTGGTTGTGGTCGACCGCGCAGGATCTGGTGGATCGTGCATCCTCGTCGTCGGCACTCAACGAGGGATTGATGGAACTTGGCGCCCTCACCTGCACACCACGGGCGCCCCGTTGCGAGTCGTGCCCGTGGCGATCGCGATGCGCCGCCCTTCGTGCTGGGTCGGTCGATCGCATTCCAGCCGTCGCGACGAAGGCTGCACGGCCAACGGTGCACTGGGAGACGCTGGTCATGCGCAATGCTCGTGGAATCGTGCTCGAACGACGGGGCGATCGAGGCCTCTGGGCAGGGCTCTGGCAGACGCCGACGATCGAGCATGCCACGGCAGGCACAGCCGGATCGTTCGATCCACGCGCAGCGTGGCCTGCTGTGCGAGGCATCGTCGAGGCGGGTGCATTCACCATGGTCACCTCGCCGCGCCGGGTGAACTTCAGGGTCTGGGTGGCGACGGCGCCGCGACGCATGGCCAGCGGCTGGCGCGTCGTTGTGACCGATGCGCTCTCGGCGCATGCCATGTCCAACGCGATGAGGCGCGTGCTCGAGACGGCATCGTGCGTCAGGCCGTCAGCAGGCGCTCGAGCAACTCGCTCGCGCGCAGCAGGCGGCTCTCGGCGAAAGCCGGCGCCTGCAGCTGCAGCCCGACCGGCAGGGCGTGGCCGCTCGAACGATCCACGCCGCCGGGCAGGCTGATGCCCGCGATGCCCGCGATGTTCGTGTTCACGGTGTACACGTCATTCATGTACATCTGCAGCGGATCG
>SYIB01000218.1 GCA_005798965.1 Planctomycetia bacterium | reverse complement strand
TTCGACGGCAAGGAAGGCGTCGAAGCCCAGAGCGAGACGGTCTGGCGCCAGGCTGACCGCTACGGCGTTCCCCGCTGCTGCCTCATCAACAAGATGGACAAGATGGGGGCCGACTTCACCTTCTCCTTCGGCAGCATCCTGACCCGCCTCGGCGCCAACGCCATCGCGATCCAGTACCCGATGGGCTATGGCAACGACTTCCAGGGCGTGATCGACCTGTTCCACATGAAGGCCATCCGCTGGAACGCCGAGGACGACGGCCAGACCATGACCGAGGGCGAGATCCCCGAGGAATTCCTGGTCGACGCACAGGTCTGGCGCGAGCGCATGGTCGAGAAGATCTGCGAGCTCGACGAGAACCTGACCGACAAGTTCCTGAGCGACCCGGCCTCGGTCACGGTCGAGGAACTCAAGGCTGCCCTGCGCAAGGGCACCATCGCCCTGCAGTGCTTCCCAGTCCTCTGCGGTTCGGCGCTGAAGTACGTCGGCATCCAGAGGGTTCTCGATGCAGCCATCGAATTCCTGCCCAACCCGACCGAGCGCAACGACGTCGAAGGCGTGAACCCGCGTGATCCCGACGAGCGCATGTCCCGCCCCCACAACGAGAACGCGCCGTTCAGCGCGCTCGTGTTCAAGGTCGTGGCCGACGTGGCCGGCACCCTGACGTACATCCGCATCTACTCCGGCAAGCTCGAGAAGGGCATGCGCGTCACGAACCCCGGCAACGGCAAGCGCGAGATCGTGAGCCGCATCTACGAGATGCACGCCAAGGACCGCAACGCCCTCGACTCGACCGGCTCCGGCCAGATCGTCGCCGTCGTCGGCCTCAAGGACTCGTACACCGGCGACACCCTGTGCGACAACGATGACCAGATCATCCTCGAGCGCATGGTGTTCCCCGAGCCCGTGATCAGCATGAGCATCGAGCCGGTCACGGCCGATGACCGCAAGAAACTCGGCGAGGCGCTCACCACCATCCGCCGCGAGGATCCGTCCTTCCGCTCGAACTTCAACGAGGAGACGGGCGAGACGATCATCAGCGGCATGGGCGAGCTCCACCTCGAGATCATCCGGAACAAGCTCGTCCGCGACATGAAGATCAATGTCAACGTGGGCAAGCCCCGCGTGGCCTACCGCGAGACGATCGTCGGTGCGGCCAAGGACGTGCGCGGACTCTTCAAGAAGCAGACCGGCGGCCGTGGCCAGTTCGGCGACGCCACCGTGAACATCAGCCCCATCACCCCGGAAGAAGCCGAGGCAGGGGAAATGAAGATGAAGGACGGCGTCGTGTTCCTCGACAAGATCTCGGGCGGCGTCATCCCGCGCGAATTCATCCCCAGCATCGAGTACGGCGTGCGCCAGGCTGCATCGAGCGGCATCATCGGCGGCTTCCCCATGATCAACGTCAAGGTCGAGCTGGTCTTCGGTTCGTACCACGACGTCGACTCGAGCCAGATCGCCTTCGAACAGGCCGGCGCGCTGGCCTTCCGCGAGGCGTGCATGAAGGCCAAGCCAGCGCTGCTCGAGCCCATCATGAAGCTCGTGGTCACGACTCCCGACGAGTTCTTCGGCAACGTCTCGGGCGACATCGCCAGCCGTCGCGGCTCGATCGTCGATAGCGAGATGCGCGGCGTGACCCGCCTGCTGCACTGCGAAGTGCCGCTGTCGGAACTCTTCGGCTACACCACCACGCTGCGCAGCATGACTCAGGGTCGCGCCAGCAGCAGCATGGAGCCGCTGACCTACCGCCTGATGCCGGATCGCCTGAAGGACGAAGTCCTCGCCAAGCAGGGCTGATCGCCCGACCACCGGCCCATCGACCTGACCCCACGGGGCGCCCCACTCGGGCGCCCCTTTTTCGTGGCGCACACGCCCTGTGGCCTCGAGCGGCCTGCCCACCGGGCCGGGGGACTGACGGACTATCCTCACCCCGTGGCCGCCAACGAGCGCGACTGGTTCAGCAGCGAGTACGAGGTGGAACTCTCGCGCTTCTTCAAGCGCCGATTCCTGTGGCTCGCTGTCGCGTACATCGCGTGGGAACTGCTGGGCGTCGCGGCGATCGTGGCGAGCCAGGTCAGCGCCCAGACGGCGCTTGACCTCCTGGCGAACGACCGCTGGCCATCGGCGGTCCCTCGCCCCGATGCCGCCACGATCATCGCCTACGGCGCGCTCAGCCGCCTGCAGACTGGGCTGGTCATCACGCTCACGCTCCTCATCGCGGGGATCGCTGCGCTCTTCGGAGTCGTACGCCGGCGCGCGATCAACGGCCGTGATGAGCTGATCCGCGAGGCGAGCATCATGATCATGCTCGTCGGCGTGGCGCAGGCCGCACTCGACGTCTACCTCGGCCTGAGCTCGCGCCAGGGGTTCAGCCCGCTGGCCTCGCTCTTCTTCTGGCACATCACGGCGTGCCTCTTCCTGCCGTGGAGCCCCAAGCAGAGCTTGAAGCCGATCGCCCCGCTCCTGATCATCTACATGCTGGCGGACCTGCTGCTGCCGCTGCCGATCGAGACGCCTGTTGCGATCGGTGGCATGCAGATGGGCACGCCCTGGTGGACCACCGCCCTGCTGCGCGGGCTCGCCCTGCCCTTCGTGCTGGCGCCCGGCCTGCTCCTCTGCTGGCTCAGGCTGCGCCGGCATGGCTCGCGTTTCAGGACCAAGCGGTTTCGCGATGGCTTCGTGAGCCTGCGGCGCGAGCTTGCGAGTGCACGCGCGATCCATGAGAGCATCTTCCCCGGCCAAGAACCCGATGCGGCGGTGCCCTTTCGCTACACCTTCAAGCCCGCCCAGGACCTGGGCGGGGACTTCCCCGCGACCTGGGTGCGCGAGGACGGCGCGCGGATGGTGCTGCTCGTTGATGTCTTTGGACATGGACTGCGCTCGGCACTCGCCGTGCAGCGGCTCGCGGGAGAGATCGAGCGGCTGCGCATGGAGGATCCGTTCATCGATCCGTCGGCCCTGATGACGGGACTGCACCGCTACTGCGAGCTCGTCCTCTCGCGACACCAGTCGTACGCAACCGCCCTCTGCGCCAAGATCGATCCGGTCTCCGCGACGATCACCTACGTGAATGCGGCGCATCCGCCTGCGTTCGTCCGGGCGGCAGGCGGCGGCACTCCACGCTCGCTCGACTCGACCACCGGCGTGCTCGGCATGCCCGAGCAGGATCCGATCGTCGAGGCGTCGCTGTCGCTGGTGCCCGGCGACTCGCTCATCGGCTACACCGATGGCGTGATCGAGGCGCAGAATCCGGCACGGCAAGCGCTCGGGCTGGACAACCTGCGGGCCACGCTTTCGCACCGCGATCTGCCGATGGACGTGACGACGCACGTGGCCTCACTCGTCGACAGCTGGACCCGTGGCCG
>SYIB01000002.1 GCA_005798965.1 Planctomycetia bacterium | reverse complement strand
CTGCGTGGCGTGCGCGCACCGACCAGCGATGGGCGGAGCGGCCACGGCAATGGCCGCGCGGGCGGCGATGGAGGCGAGTGCAGCGTGGTCCTCGAGCACGATGAGCGCATCGTTCAGGTGCATGTCGTGCGCCAGCATCCGCGCACGATCCAACCGGGCTGCACCCGGCGCTACCACGACGCGGGCCTGGCAGCCCAGCAAGGCCAGCCTCGCCAGCACTTCCACCGCCGAGAGCGCACAGATGGACGATGCCGGCTCACCGCACCAGAGCACCAGCGGCGCACCGGGCTCCGGGCTCCACGACGATGGCGACACGGCATGCCACGAGGTCGGTGCTCGTTCGGCCCAGGCCACGCCATCGGGAACGCCGTGCTGCCAATCGCCCCAGGCGACCACGCGCCCATGGCCGTGCGTCCACCGAGCCAGGCGCCGTGCACTCGGGCGCACCCCGATCACGCGGCCGGCAGCAAGACCCGCAGCACGTGCATGCTCGGCAGCGGTACCCACTGCGACGATGCACTCAGGATCGACCGACTGCGCGCTCAACGATTCGACGATCGACCGCAACCGTGTGGGACGGAC
Organism: Planctomycetia bacterium; assembly: GCA_005798965.1. Lineage (GTDB taxonomy): Bacteria > Planctomycetota > Phycisphaerae > Phycisphaerales > SM1A02 > SYIB01. The sequence goes on along the minus strand of SYIB01000002.1, from coordinate 5,519 downwards.
CGAGCCGGGAGTCCCGAGATCGACGAGGTGCAGCGTCACTACCGATCCTGCGCACGCTGGCGGGGTGCCTGGAGCGAGCCGCCGAGCGGCCGATCCTCATGCTCGTAGAAGAGCTCCGCGATGTCGGTCGCAAGCTGCATGGCGAGCTGGTCCTCGATCTGGCGCCGACCGGAGGTGGAGACGTACATCGACTGCGGCGGTTCACGAAGCTCGGCTTCGACCAGGTGGCCGCTGTCGTCACCCGGGAAGATTCGCGTCTGGTCCTCGAGATCGAGCACCTTCACACGCACGGTGGCGCCCGGGCGCGGGCTCGCGCCATCCACGCTCAGGGTGAAGCTGTCGACGACGACGTAGATCACCTGCTGGACGTTCATCGCACGGCCGATCGCCTCGATGCTTGCTCGGTTGCCCTGGGCATCGCTGCGGCGCGCGAGCTGGATGGCGTCGGCACAGCTGACGAGCTCGGTCACCTTGCCCTCGTCGAAGAGCAGCCGCTCGGTACGGTCGGCGACCTCAGCGCGCAGCGCCACGCGCGTCATGCGATTCTTCGGGTCATCGATGAAGACCAGCGTGCGCTTCTCGGGCAATTCGAAGACCGCGGGGTCCTTCGGCGGCCCCTCGATGATGTAGGTCGCCGGGATGATGATGTTGCACGCCGCCGACAGGCACGGTGCGGCCAGCGCGAGGATGGCGATCGAGCGACGCATCATCGCGCGCGGTCCGGGTACTTGTCCTCAAGGTGGTCGTAGAAGAGCCAGCCAGCCTTTTCCACGAAGACCTTCTGCAGTCCCAGCTCGACGCTGCGCTCGGTTGCACTCTCGCGACCGAGGTTCTCGATGTCGGGGAACTTGCCCATGATGTTGAACTCGGCGGCGTAGGCATCGGGGTCGAGGCCGTCGTGCTCGACGATGCCGACGTTGGCGGCGGCGAGACCATCCCACAGCCAGCGGTTGCCCGGCGGATTCAGCCGGTACTCGTAGAGGTCGACCACCACGAGCCGCTCGACGTCGAGTTCCTGCGCGATCTTGCCCAAGGGCATCGCAGGCCATGAGGGATTCTGGTGCTGCCAGGCAAGCGCCACGGTCGGATCGAGCACGCGCACGCCGTGCACGCTCTTGCGCAGCGCGAATGCCAAGTTCAGCGCCACGTTCGCCATCGCCGTCGGATGCTCGTACGCGGTCTGCATGTCAACCTGCAGCAGCACCGCCACCGTGCGGTTCTCGAGGCCGTCGTACTTCGCCAGGACCTCGATCTTCTTCAGCGACTCGATGTTGTCGCCCACTGCACTCGCCACACCGAAGACCCAGCAGCCCCCCAAGGGCAGGCACGCAAGGCAGAGGGTGACGATGGCCAAGGGTCGCAGCACGTTCAGATCCATCCCTTCAGGCGAGCAGTCGTGAGGAGCCACGAGGCGAAGGCGATGGAGCCGATGGTCCACCACCCCGCTCGGCCGGGACTCCGGCAGAGCCAATAGCCTAGCCGACTCCCCGTGGTCGCTCCAAGCAACCCAAGGAGCGCCGCAGCGGTCGCAAGCACCGCCAGCAGGAACCCCATCGGCTGCGTGCGCAGCGAAGCCAGCAGGTCGCCTGCGGCCGCGTGGGCAAACGCGGTCGTCATCCCGCAGGATGGGCAGGTGATGCCCATGGCCGTGGGCCAGGTGCAGGTGGGCATCCCCAGCTGCACGTGGGTGCCGAGGCCGGAAGGATCGGCGCGCAGGAAGGCAGCCACGACCACCGGCGCTGCGGCCACAAGCCCGATGACGAGCGACGTCCACCGCTCGCGAGGCGAGAGCCGTGCATCAAGGGCGGGCTGTGCGACGACGTCCATGCACGGACTGTAGCGCGAGCGCTCGATAGCCTTGCATCATGCTTCGACCGACCCGCTGGTGCGATGGCCACCTTGATCTTGCGTACCTCGCGCTGCATGGCCACGACCTGATCGCGGAGGTGGCCGACCCCGCGGCACGCTGCGTGAGCTTGCCTGCGCTGGAGCGCGGGCGGGTGACGACGGTGCTGGGGACGATCTTCACCGAGCGCGGCACCGAGGGTGCGGGCACGCCGTGGGGCTACGACGCCGACGATCCCGAGAGCGCCTTCGCCGCAGGCGTGAGGCAGCTTGAGTGGTACGAAACGATGGAGCGCGCAGGGCATCTGCACATCGTGCGCACGGCGGAAGACCTCGATGCCCCGGCACCGATGCGCGTGGTGCTGCTCATGGAGGGTGCCGATCCGATCCGCACGCCCGAGGACGTGTCGTGGTGGCATGCACGCGGCGTGCGCGTGGTCGGCCTGACGTGGGCCCTGGGATCGCGCCACGCTGGTGGCAATGCAGCTCATGGTGGGCTCACCGCGCTCGGTCGCGAGACCGTGGCTGCGCTGGATGAGCACGGCGTGCTGCATGACGCCAGCCATCTGGCCGATGCAGCATTCGACGACCTCCTCGCGTGTTCGCAGCGGCCGGTCATCGCCAGCCACAGCAACTGCCGCGCCCTCGCCGATGAGCGCCAGCGCCATCTGCGTGACGACCAGATCGCCGCAATCGCCGCCCGCGGTGGCGTGATCGGCCTGAACCTCTACGGCATGTTTCTCGCGCATGGGCGCGAGGCAACGCTTGCTGATGCGCTGGCGCACGTCCAGCACGTGGCGTCGATCGCCGGGCGCAATCGCTGCTGCCTCGGCAGCGATCTCGATGGGGGCTTCACGCCGATGCAGGTTCCAGAAGGCGTGCGTGCGCCGGATCAGTTCGATGCACTGGATGCCGGACTCGCCGGCGCGGGCTGGACGGACCCCGATCGCGAGAGCTTTGCTTGGGGTGCGTGGGATCGCACCCTGCGGGCCACCTGCCTGGCGTGAACACGCCGATCAGGCACCCAGGCCCGCGCTCTGCTCATCATTGAGGTCGATGCGACGGCGTTGGCCGGCCGAGTCGATCAGCACATGCAACAGCAGGCCCGCACCATGGAGCGACACGGCGTGCCGTGCATCGGCGACCACAAGATGATCCACCAAGACTGGTTGACGAATCTGGCGAAGGTCGACCACTGCTGAGGCCAGCAAAGCCCAATTGCTGGAGCACCAAGAGCGTGCCAGCCGGAGATCCCTTGTCGTGGCATCGTCGCTGATCAAGTGCAATCTGCCAGTCACGTCGACCGCCAGTTCCACGTCCGGGGCCGTGCTGGCACGCACTCGAATCCCAACCAATTCCGGGAAGTACGACAACATCGACTCCTGAGTGCCTCGGGGGGAGGGATCTGCGCCATGCGATGCCGGCTTCACGGCAGGTTGATCACGAGCCGCGCTCGGGGCACTGCTCGGCAATGCCTCGGAGCGCGGAACGGAATCTCCGCGAGAGGAGGCTCGCAGGAGCGCCGACACTCTTGCAGCGAATCGGCCGACGTCCTGCCGGCCATAGCCCGGGATCTCGACGGACTGAACCGACTCCAAGCGATCAACACGCTCCAACGAGCCGCACCAACGCACGGCGATCCCCGTCGACGTGATGGCCCAATCCGTGATGTCATCGGCCACCCGGCGACCAACCGCATCACTCGCGGCAACCGTCACCAATTGAAGCTCGTGCATGGCCTGGCCTTCTGTCGAGCACAGCAGCCGAAGCTCGTCGATCCGCAGTTTCGCCGCCGCCACCGCGGCTTCGTCGCACCCCGTGAGAAAGATCGGTGGCCGAACGCCAATCCCGAGATCCTGCCCGGAGAAGCCAGCCGGCAACACGATGGCCCATGACCGCACGGCACGGCATGCCTCCTCAAGAAGTTGCTCACCCGTGGCGGCGGACAGACGACCGCCGAATCTGAACACGTCAAGCCGAACCTTGTGCTCATCAAATCGGACGAGGCCACATGGACCGCTGAGCCTGGACCAGCGATCCACAAGCTGCGCGAACCAGATGCCCGCCATGGACGGGAGATTCCCACCCAAGACGACTTGCAGAGGCCCCGGCACCATCGAAACCGATGCCCCCAGACCCACAGAATCATGCTCATCAGCACCGGTCATGTAGATGCCTGCAAGATCGTCAAAGGCACGTTGATTGCTCATGACTGACTCTCCTATGGCTGGTCACCGGATGCATCATCCACCGCCCGCAGGGATCGCATGCGCTCGACCACGTCCAGTGCGCGAGCACTGACCTGCGGGGGCTGGCGCGCCGACAAAGGCAGCGCCTCGCTGATCGCTTCGTACTCAGGCTCGGGACTCTCGTCCATCGCGCGTGCTGCACGCTGCGCCCACGCTTCCTGCGTGCGCTGCACTGCCGGCGGAGACTCGACCAGCCACGCGGCAAGCGCCCGGAACTCAGCAGTGGCATCACTGGACGGCGCAAACTCGGTGATGGGCTGGCCAAACGAGACGGCCTCGCGCAGCACCTCGTGATGGCGGATCGCGCGCGGCGCCACCCGACCGGGGAACTTCCGCTGCAAGGCACCGAGGATGTCCGCGCTCAGGTTCGTGCCATCACGGTGCATCGTGGGCAGGATGCGCAGCGTGACGGCGCGCTCCATCCGCGCGACCGCCGCATCAAGCAGCGCCACCTGGCTCTCCGCGCCCTTGAGCGCCAGGAAACCCGTCTCGACCGGCACGATGAGTTCATCGCAGGCTCGCACGGCGTTGAACGTCAGCAACCCTGCCGTCGGCGGGCAATCGATCAGGCACCAGTCAAAGCGCGGGGCCATCACATCAAGCAGCTTCGACAGCCGACGGTCGCGATCATTCGCACGCAGGAGTGGCCCGCTCGACTCGATGCGCGACATGCGCAAGTGGCTCGGCGCAAGCCAGACACCCTTGACCGGCTCCCAGAGCAGCCCGGACTGGACGAGCGGGGACCCTGCCCCCTGCTCAAGCACATCACCAACGCAGTGCTGGATGCGGTCAGCGGGCACGCCGAGCGACACCGCACAGTGCGACTGCGGGTCGAGGTCGACGAGCAGCACACGCACCCCCTGCGACGCCAGCACGGCAGCGAGGTTCACAGCCGTGGTGGTTTTTCCACAGCCGCCTTTCTGATTGACAATGGCCGATACGCGCATCCTTGCTCCAGAGGCCTCCGCCATCGCAACTCATGCATCCTGCACGGGGTCAGCGAGGTAGGAGAACTGTAACGCAGGTTGCACGGGATGAGGCAGCAATCGCCCGGAGAATCAGGTCGCGATCACGCTGCCCCGACCGCCGACCATCCGGCCAGCACGGCCTCTTCAGGCGGTGCCTCGACCAGGCCCGCGCCGACAGGCCCGTGCGGCAGCACGAGCACCAACCCCTTGCCGGCACGCTTCTTGTCGAGCTCCATGCACCGACGGAGCGTGGCGGCTGCGTCAGGCTCGGGAACCAGATCCTTCAGCGTCGTCGGCAGCCCCACTCGTTCCAGAAGCGCCTGCAGCGCCTCAACCTGCGCGTGCCGGACGCGGCCGAGGCGGCTCGCCACGCTCATCGCTGCGACCAGGCCGATCGCTACCGCCTCGCCATGCTTGATGCGATCATCGTGGCGAGCCTCGATGGCGTGGGCGTAGG
>SYIB01000217.1 GCA_005798965.1 Planctomycetia bacterium | reverse complement strand
GGCCCTCGATGATGGCGTCATCGCTGAAGGCCATCGTGGTGCCACGCTCGACGTAGAGCGAGCTCATCTCGTTGGCGAAATTCCCGATCGCGATCGCCCACTCCCGTGGACGCAGCCAACCCGTATCAATGCCCATGGCACCAGTCGCACTGCCGTTGCGATCGAAGGCGATGCCGCTGGGAGCGCCGACGTCGACGAACCTGGCACGCCCCGGCGACCCTTCGTTTCGAAAGAGGAAGTTCGCCACCGTGTCGTTGGCGATGGCGACATCGATGCGACCATCTTCGTTCCAGTCGCCAAGCACTACACCGAGTGCCTTGCCGACGGGCTTGCCGGTGCTCGCATTGGCGACCGCAAAGCCGCTCTCGGCCGTGGCATCGATCAAGCCAGCCGCCCCATCGTTGCGCAGGTAGGTCAAGTCGACACCCTCGAACCCCGTGGGCGAGCCATACGCGCGGCCGATGCCCGTCAGCCGGTAGTCAACCGCCAGATCGATCTCGCGCGACCAGCGCACGTAGTTGCAGACGATCACGTCAAGGTCACCATCCTGGTCGCCATCAAACATCGCCGCACTGGTTCCCCAGCGTGACGCGTGCGGCACGTTCAAGCGATCCGAGGCATCCTCGAAGCGCGGTGCACCGCCCTGCTCGGTCCTGTTCAGGTAGACGGCGTTGCGTCCGACCGCCGTCACGACGAGATCGGTGCGGCCATCGCCGTCAAGATCGCCGGTCGCCACACCCATGCCGTAACGCGGCCCCTCGAGTCCGCTGCCCCTGGTTGCCTCGCGAAACTGGCCGCGCCCGTCGTTGGTCCAGAGCCGTACGCTGTCATGGCCCGGCTCAGGCTCGCTGGCAAAGGGCTCGCCCTGCCAGCGACATCCATCGATCAGGACCAGATCCTGATCGCCGTCACCATCGACATCGAGGAAACCGACGCCGCCACCCATGGTCTCGGGCAGGAGATACTCCCCGGTCGCACCGGTCGTGTGCATGAAGTCGATGCCAGCAGCCTTGGCGATGTCGGTGAACGGCACCGCCGTGAGCGGACGCTCGACCACACGCGGCACGGCTGGCACGACGGGCGTGGGATCAGCTTCCCGCACCGGCGCAGGCTTGCGTACCAGCAGCCAGACGCCTGTGCCGATCACGCCAAGCGCGATGACGGCAGCGAGCGAACCACGAGCGGCTCGACCGATCGTGCCATCGTCACCTTGTGGTTCCGTTGCGGGCTCATGCATTGCGGCATGGAGCGTACGCGCGCGGATGCCGCATCGTCAGGCCACGACGCGTGAATCGGCGAGCGGTGATGCCTTGTTGGGAGAGGCTGTGTTGGTCGATGCGTCCGTGACGCGTGCAACCGGTCGACACCGGCATCAGCGCTCGTTGAGCGAGCGACTGAGCGACTTGGTGGGCGTTGGATCGGCGATCGATGCCTCGAAACGGCCCTGCCGCTGCAGGTCGTAGATCACGATCGGCTCGGCAGCGTGGTTCGCCGCCGGATAGCGCGCGCGGGCCGCGGTGATGGCTGAATCCCGTGCGTTGTCATCGAGTTTGTAGTGCGCATGCTCCATGCGAGCTCGATCGGCGAGGGCGGCATCGCCCTGCTCGGTCGCGACCTGGGAGAGCACGTACCAAGCGCTGGCACTCTCGGGATCGAGCGTGAGCGCGGCGTCGAGGTTGGACCGCGAGCGGGACAGCAGATCGCGCGCTTTCAGCTGATCGCTGGGCAAGCACGACCTCGCCCACTCATACTGGACCTGCGCCAGCTCGACGAGCAGCCGATCATCTTGGCTGAAGTCGAAGCCGCGCTCGATGGCGAGCGGGAACGCGCTGGCCTTGACAGCCTCCATGTTGCGCACGGCGGCCTCGAAGTTTCCATTCTGGCGATCGACTTGGGCGCTGAACCACGCGACCGACCATGGGTACGCGGGTGAAGCGGCCTGGCCTGCGCGACCCAGCGCCGCCACCGCCTCATCGAGACGGCCCTCCTTCAGGTACGCACGGGTCAGGCCGAGCACTCCCTCGCCGCGACCGAGTTCCTCGACCTTGCGGAACGCCAGTTCGGCGCCGCGCAGGTCGCCCTTCTGGCTGCCGCGGTTGCCTTGGCGGAAAAGACCGATCGCGTAGTCGTACCAACGCTGCCACTCAGGGAACGCGGTTGGCGCGCCCGTCGCTGGCTGCGCAGCGGCCGCGACCGCAGGGGTCTGTGCGGAGGCAACCGCTGGGGTCTGTGCGGCACCGACCGCCGGAGCCTGTGCGGCTCCGGGCGCCACGGTTGCTGGAGCGGCAGGCACGGTCGGCGATGCCGAAGGCGTCGAGGCCAGCGGCAGCGTGACCGAGTCCGTCGCCAGCGTGAGCACGGGCACGGTGTTGGTGCCGCTGCCCGGATAAACGTAGTGCATGTACGTCGTGTCGAACTTGCGGTAGCGCAGCGCGACCTCGATGGTGACTGGATCGATCAGGTCCGTAGGCAGCGTCAGGCCGAAGTGCGTCACATCACCAGCGCCCGGCGGCACTTGGTTGTTGTAGAGCGGGACGAAGATGTCCTGCGGATTGCGGCGGTCGATCCGGTTGCCCGCGCGATCGAGCATGAACACATTGAAGAACTTGCTCCATGGATCGACGGCCTTCTCACCATCGACGCCACCGCTGCGGCCGATGATCCGGTCACCCGAACGGATCTTGACATCGAGCCAGACCTCGTTGCTGTCGGCGGTGCCCTGCGTGAACTCGTGGCCAAGCTTGAGCGTGCGCGTGACGACCTCAACGAGCAGTGGCTCGCCGGGCGAGACAGCCGGCAGCATGGGATCCAGCGGCGCCTCGAGCGGGGCATCGATGTCGCTCCCGCGGCGGATCCCGAAGAGATCCACGCGCATGGTTCCCTGCAGGAACGCCTCGCACTCGGCCTGCACCGCATCGGCGCCTGTCAGGCCAGAGAGCAGAGGCGTGGCGGGGTTGGCCGTCGCAAAGCCATGATCCAGCGTCGCGAGCCGGCCATCGCGGACCTTGGACCCGAAGTCATCGCTCGGACGCGCCTGCATGTGGCAGCCGTTGCAGTTCGCTTCCGCCTTGGCCGGGTAGTACCAGCTCTCGATGCCATGGCCACTCACCCCCGAGAGGCGGAACGAGTCGTAGTGATTCTGCCCGCGAAGCCAGCGGTAGTCATTCACCGCCTGAGGCAGGTTGACTTTGTGGCAGCTCCCGCAGAACTCGGTGCTGCGGTGCACTTCGGGCTTCAGGAACGTCTGCTTGTGGAAGGCCGGCTTGGCCTTGATGAGCTGGCGATTCACCCACTTCAGGAACGGGTTCTCGCTGAACGTGAAGGGATAGTGCTGCGATTCCTCGATCGTGTAATCAGCATTGCCCCGAGGCGAGTTCACCGCCACGACCGAGTGGCAGGATGTGCAGGTGATGCTGGCCGCGCCGAGCGGATCCTTCGAAACGTCGTAGTCGGGGTCATCGAACCGCGCGTGCTCGAACGCGCCGGAGAAAAACGGCACCGGATCGTGGCAACCCGCGCAGAAGCGCGCATCCTGCACCGACCCCTCGCGCGCATGGGCCTGCTGGCGCGTTTCGCGCACGCTGAAGGCATAGAGCGGATTGTTGAAGCTGCTCGCCGCGTGCACCGAGTGGGCCCACGAGTTGTAGGCGTCCTCGTGGCACTCGAGGCAGTACTCGTTCATCATCAGGCTCTCGGCCGGGATGAATCCCCCGCTCGCCGTCCGTGCAAGGCTGGGTTCGAAGTAGTCGGCGTTGCGAGGGCCAATCGTGGACCATGGCCGGGCATCCGCGCCATGCAGCGCGACCATGCCCGCCGCAAAGGCAGCCGCGACTGCCGCCCAGCGCACGCCGACCTGCCACTTGATGCGACGGCCCGCGAGCCGGTGCAGCACGTAGAGCCAGATCGCCGCGACTGGCAGCACCACATGCAGCCAGTAGACGATCCGTCGCGAATCGGGACTGCGCAGGCCGACATCACGGCCACCGACCTCGACATTGGTCAGAAGCGCACCAGTCACGAGCACGCCGACCGAGGCCCAGAGCAGCACCCAGCCTGCGCGCACTGCGCTGCGATTGGGGCGGTCGTGCGTGTTGCGCAGATGCATTGCGGCGAACACGATGAAGGG
>SYIB01000026.1 GCA_005798965.1 Planctomycetia bacterium | reverse complement strand
GGCTGAGGCCGATGTGCCAGCATGGAACACCGCGCACGCCGCAGCCATCGCCGAGCTCGCGTCTCAGTTGCAGCACGAGGCAGCCACGCCGACCACGACGATGACTCCGGTGGCTGCGCTGCCGCAGGGCGAGCCGAGGACCCAACCAACGGCATCGTCCTCGGCATCGACCGCATCCGAAGGACCACGACCACCAGCGGATCTCCCGCAGGAACGGCCCGCGCCGCAAACATCGAGGCCCACCCCGGCCCCATCGGCTCCGGCAGCGCCGCCGCCATCAGCAGTGTCCTCGAACGCTGCACCACCCTCGACTGCTGCCCCCACGGCCACCAAGCCCGTCACCGCAGAGAGCAGCGTCATGGTCCGCTCACGCAACCTGGATCGGCTCATGCGCCTGTCGGGCGAGGGCATGGTCGAGGCCAGACGACTCGATGCCATGCAGGCGCGACTGCGAGCGATCCGTACGCGTGAGCGGGCGCTGGAGGATCTCTTCGATCGCCGGCGCCAGCGACAGGACGTGAGCGATCTCGAGCTTGAGCAGGCGCACGCGGCGATTCGCGGCGAGGTGGCGCTGCTCGAAGCCGACCTGCAGTCGCACTTGCGACGGACCGAGGAGCTCAGCACCACGCTGCACCACGAGGCGATCGACTGCCGCATGCGCCCCTTCGGTGATGCGTGCCTGACGATCCCGCGGACCGTGCGCGATCTGGCACGCTCGCTCGACAAGGATGCATCCGCACGGCTCGAGGGGCAGTCGGTGAGCGTGGACCGTGACATCCTGCGCAAGCTCGAAGCACCGCTCACGCATCTTGTGCGCAATGCCCTGGATCACGGCATCGAATCGCGAGCCGAGCGGGCCGCCTCCGGCAAACGCGCCCAGGCCACGCTGCGGGTCACGGCGGTGCACCAGGCCGGCATGCTCATGGTCGAGGTGGCGGACGATGGACGCGGGATCGACCTCGCCAGGCTGCGCGCAAAGATCGTCGAGCGCAACCTGAGCACGCCGGAACTGGTCGCGCGCATGAGCGATCGTGAACTCACCGATTTCCTGTTCCTTCCCGGATTCAGCACGGCGAAGGCGGTGACCGACCTCTCGGGACGAGGGGTCGGCCTCGACGTGGTGCAGACGACCGTGCACGAGGTCGGCGGCAGCGTCGAGGTGCAGACCGAACTCGGACGCGGGACCACCTTCCGCATGCGCCTGCCGGTCACGCTCAGCGTGCTCCGTGCTGCGATCGTCTCGATTGCCGGCGAGCCCTACGCCATGCCGCTCGCCCGCATGGAACGCATCGATCGCCTCGATCATGACACGCTTGAGCACGTGGAGGGCCGCTTGGCTGCGCGCGTGAATGGCGAGATCATCGGCCTCCTGCGCGGCGATGAACTGCTGGGCATCCCAAGTGACGCCGAGAGCGATGCCCTCGCCGTCGTGAGCCTGCGCACGCGCCAGCGCACGCTCGGCGTCATCGTCGATGGCTTCCTGGGCGAGGAGGATGTGGTGGTGCAGCCGCTGGACGGGCGGCTGGGCACGGTGCCGCATGTGTCGAGTGCGAGCGTGCGACAGAGCGGCGAGCTGGTGCTGATCCTCGATGTCGATGCCATGGCGATCGATGCCGCACGCCGGCTCGACGAGGGCACACTCCGTGGTGCGGCGGCGGGCAGCGAGGATGCGCGCCGGCGCGTGCACCGTGTGCTCGTCGTCGAGGATTCGCTCACCGTGCGTGAAGTCGAGCGGCAGATGCTCACGCGCGCGGGCTACATGGTGGACGTGGCGGTCGATGGGCTCGATGGATGGAATGCGTTGCAGCGCGATCGATACGACCTTGTGCTCAGCGACGTGGACATGCCGCGCATGAACGGGCTTGAGCTCGTGCGGCGCATCCGCGCCGACCGGAAGCTCGCCTCGGTACCGGTGGTCATGGTCTCGTACAAGGACCGTGAGGAAGACCGCCTTGCTGGCCTCGAGGCTGGCGCGACCGCGTACCTGACCAAGGGTGCGTTCCATGATCGGACGCTCCTCGACACCGTCGCCGACCTGATCGCCGCATCGGCTGGATGAGGCCGCGGGTACAGTCCTGCCGTGCGCATTGCGATCGTCAATGACCTGAAGCTCGCCGTGGAAGTGCTGCGCCAGTCGGTGCTCCGCATCCCGGGCGCCGAGGTGGCATGGATCGCGGAGGACGGTCGCCAGGCGATCGAGCACTGCGCGACGGACCGGCCCGATCTCGAGCTGATGGACATGCAGAGGCCCGTGATGGACGGCGCCATCGCGACCCGCGAGATCATGCAACGCACCCCGTGCCCGATCATCGTCGTGACGGCCTCGATCCAGGCGAATCTGGACCGGGTCTACGACGCGTTGGGTGCGGGTGCGCTCGACGTGACGACCACCCCGATCTTCGGACCGGGTGGTGCGATCGAGGGCCTCGAATCGCTCGCGCGCAAGATCGATCACGTGCGGCAGCTCGAGTTCGGTCACACCCTTCGCACACCCAAGGCTGCATGCGCGGTGCCCGGCGGCCGCGGCATCATCGCGATCGGCGCCAGCACGGGCGGGCCGCAGGCGCTGGCGGCCGTGCTGCCGCGTTGCATGGTTCTGCCAGCACCTGTCGTCGTCGTGCAGCACATCGATTCTGCGTTCGTGCCTGGCTTGGTCGAGTGGCTCGCGCGGGAGACCGGGCAGACCGTCGTGCTCGCGCAAGAGGGTCACGCTCCCGTCGTCGGCACGATCCACGTGGCGTGCAGCGACGATCACCTGGTGCTGATGGACGGCCTCTTCACGCACCGTGCCGAACCGCGCACGCTGGCGCACCGACCGTCGGTCGATGTGTTCTTCGAGAGCCTCGTGGGGGCACCATGCGGCGTCGCGGTGCTGCTCACCGGCATGGGCCGCGATGGCGCCCACGGCCTGCACGCACTGCGCCATGCTGGCTGGCACACCATTGCCCAAGACCAAGCCACCAGCGTGGTCTGGGGCATGCCTGGGGCCGCGGTCGGCCTTGGCGCTGCCGTCGAAGTCCTTCCGATCCAACGCATCGCGCAGGCCATCGACATCGCCTGTGCCGCCCCCAGGAGCGCCCGATGAGCGAGTTCGCCGGAACGATCACCCCTCGCATCAGCGTCCTGCTCATTGATGATCAGGCGATCATCGGCGAGGCGATGCGTCGGATCTGCGCCACGCAGCCCGACATCACCTACCACTTCGTGAGCGATCCGACGAAGGCAATCGAGGAAGCCATCCGTGTTCAGCCCACGGTGATCCTGCAGGACCTGATCATGCCTGGCGTGGACGGCTTGGACCTCGTGCGGGACTTCCGCAAGGAACCCGGTACCAGTGAGATCCCCCTGGTCGTGCTGAGTTCCAAGGAGGAAGGCACGACCAAGGCCGAGGCCTTCGCCCGCGGGGCCAACGACTACATGGTGAAGCTGCCGGATCCGCTCGAGATCATCGCGCGCATCCGCTACCACTCGAAGGGCTACATCGCCGCGCTCGAGCGCAACGCCGCATACGAGGCGCTGCGCTCCGAGCTGCATCAGGCCGCCGAGTATGTGCGCAGCCTCCTGCCCGAACCCATCGATGAGCCCCGCCTGCGCACGAGCTGGGAGTTCACGCCCTCCGCGTCGCTCGGCGGCGACTGCTTCGGCTATCGCATGCTCGATGGAGAACGGTTCGCCTTCTGGCTGATCGATGTCTGCGGCCATGGCGTCGGGCCATCGCTCCTCTCGGTGAGCGTGCGAAACATGCTGCAGGGCCTGACCGGCTCGCTCGACCTCGGCGAGCCTGGGCTGGTGATGGCGGCGCTCAACGCATCGTTCCAGATGTCCAAGCACAACAACCTGTACTTCACCGGCTGGTACGGCGTGCTCGACCTGCGCACACGATCGCTGCGGTGGTCGGGTGGCGGCCACCCACCGGTCATGGCGGTCGGCCCCTCGGGCGTGCGTGAGTTCGAGTCGCAGAACCCGATCGTGGGCATGATCGACGGCCTG
>SYIB01000025.1 GCA_005798965.1 Planctomycetia bacterium | reverse complement strand
TACGCGTCGTACGCCATTGGCACGACCAGCTGCAACATCGGCACGACCCAGTTGCAGTGGCAGCCCATGCCCAGCACGCTGCACCCAACCATCCCACAGAACCTCTATCGCTACAAGAACGGTCGCTTCGAGCAGATCGGCATGAGTTGGATCAAGCACGGCTTCTGCGCCCTTCAGCAAACTCTGTGCGGCTCCTGCGCTCCCGCAGGCTCGGGCTGCCCGACTGTGCTGGGCATCGGTTGCTCGGACCCCTACACCGCTTCACTCAATGGCGCCCAGGGTGACCTGAAGAGCCGCCGCGGCGTGAACGCTGCGACCGGCCAGTTCGGCAGCAACTACACCGACCCGGCGTCGACTGAGCCCAGCTCGCTGCGTGAGCGCCTGCGCGTGGCGCGGGCCGATCTCGATCCGGCACAGAACCCCAGTGCGCAGTTTTTCGCCGAGGGTCAGTACATCCACCCCGATGATGCGGCGAGCGGCAACGACGCCAACAACTGCTCGTACCGCAAGTTGACCGTCGGTACCGCGTGGAGCACCACCCAGGGCTACCCGCTGACCCTCACGGGCGCCACCATTCAGCAGCAGCCCGCCATCAACGCGTGGAAGACGATTCAGCCTGACGTCGAACTGCGCGACTACGAAGTCCCCGGTGACGGGTTGTTCGTGGTCGCCTATCGCGCCAGCGCCAACACAAACGGAACGTGGAACTACGAGTTTGCCATCTTCAACATGAACAGCGACCGCTGTGGTGGTTCGTTCAGCGTGCCGGTTCCCGCTGGCGTCAATGTGACCAACATCGGCTTCTCGGCCCCCAAGTATCACTCGGGCGACCAGAACGCGGGCGCCGCTGGCTACAACCAGAACACGGCGTGGGTCGGCACGCGCACCGCTGATGCCGTGTCGTGGGCAACGACTCCGTTTGCGCAGGATTCGACGGCGAACGCCTTGCGCTGGTCGACGATGTACAACTTCCGCTTCGACGCGGATCAGCCCCCACAGGCTGTGGCAGCCACCCTTGGCCTGTTCAAGCCTGTGACCGCCAGCAGCACGACGACCTCGGTCAGCATCTCGGCCAAGGGGCCGTCCGCCCCCCAGCCGCCGGCCAATCCGTCGGATCTCAACGACGACGGTCTGGTTGATGGCGCCGACCTCGGCATCCTGCTGGGTGCATGGGGCAATGCAGCTGGCGACATCGATGGCAACAGCACGACCGACGGCTCCGACCTCGGTTTGCTGCTCGCCGCGTGGGGCAGCTGATCCCCTCGATCCCGTCCGTCAACTCTGATTGCACCAAGGACCCGGCCTCGCGCCGGGTCCTTGTCGTTGAACCAAGCAACACGCGACATGCTGGCTCGCGCTCAACCAGGGCAGCATGACACTCGCAGGGCAAGGAGGAGGGACCCGATACGATCGGGACCATGCACACGATGCCCCTACCGAGCGACCCAGAGCGACTCCCTGTGCCGCGAATGTCCGTCTGCGCCGTCGCTTCGCTCGTGCTCGGGTTGGTGCTCTGCTGTCCACTCACGTCAGTTGCCGCCATCGTGCTGGGGGCGGTTGGCATCAACGCGACAAAAGCTCGCATGGCCTCAGGGCGCGGGCTGGCGATTGCAGGGCTGGGGCTGGGACTTGCTGGAACGGTCTTGCAACTCGCCTTCGGAGCTTGGTCGTACACGACGATCTACGCCCCGCTCATGGAGGGGCCAGCTCCGGCACTGCGTGCTGGTCTTGATGGCGGCGCACCAGCGATGGTGGCGCGCTTCACGATTCCCGAGGGCAGGAAGTTCGACGCGGAGGCCGCAGCATTCCTGGAAACCATCGCCAGCCGATACGGCAAGCTGCTGGCCTGCGAACTCGACCGCAGCACCCAAGCACCGACGCCCGACTCCAAGCGCCCTGAATTCGAGGCAGACTTCGAGCTTCGCTTCGAGCGTGCCACGATCAAGGCGCGATCGTGCACGGAAATCACGACGCCCGAGGGTGGACTGTCGATGAAACTGCGCTGGATCGAGTTGATCGACCCAGCCCAGGGCGACCTGCGATTCCCGCCCGAGGAACCCAAGGCTCCATGACGCAGGATCTGGCAGGGCGGCGCGTGACGGTGATGGGCCTTGGCCTCTTTGGAGGGGGTCTTGGCGTGGCTCAGTGGCTGCACGCCCAGGGCGCTCATGTTCGGATCACCGATCGACGCGGTGCCGACATTCTGGCGGGCGCACTCGTGGCGCTCGAGCCGCTGCGATCCAGCGGAAGGCTTGAGGTGGAATGCGGGCAGCACACTCCCGAGTGGTTCACGCAGACTGACCTGCTTGTGGTCAACGCCGCGGTCCCCACGCCATGGAGCAATCCACTCCTCAGCTCGGCGCGCAAGGCGGGGGTTCCCTTGACGACGGAGATCCGTCTTTCCATTGAGATGTTGGCCGATCGCCGCACGATCGGCATCACGGGCAGCGCAGGCAAGAGCACCACAAGCGCGATGACCCTCGAGGCTCTTCGCGCCAGTGGGCGACGCGCCATGATCGGCGGGAACTACGGCGGCTCGCTGCTTGGAAGTGCCGACGCCGCAGCGGCGGAATGGCTCGTCCTTGAACTGAGCAGCGCGCAGCTCTGGTGGCTCTCCGATGAGGCAGCTGATTGGTCAGGCCGGCCACGGCTCGGTTGGCGCCCCACCATCGGCGCGCTGACGAACCTTGCCCCGAACCATGTGGACTGGCATGGTTCGGTCGAGCACTACCTGATGTCCAAGGAGGGCATCGTGCCAGCCTCAGGGCAGGTCGTGACGTGGTTCGCCACAGATGACCCCGATGCCGAACGTGCCGCTGCCGAAGCCATCGGGGGCGATCGCGTGTGGTGGCGGACCACTCCACCGGCCGTTGCAGTCGATGGGCTCGCTCTCGCCGTGCCCGGTGCACACATGGTGCAGAATGCACGGACCGCGCTTGCGCTCCTTGATTGCGCGAGCGCCGTCGATGGGCACCCAGTCGACCGGCATGCCGCCACCAGTGCCATCAGCGCCTTCCCGGGCCTGCCCCACCGCCTACAGCGGGTCGGGGAGTGGAACGGCGTGGCCTGCTTCAACGATTCGAAGAGCACCACCCCGGCGGCAACGATTCGTGCGCTCGAGGCCTTCGATGACCTGTCGCGGGTCCACCTGATTGCCGGGGGGTATGACAAGCACATCGACCTCTCTGCGATCGCCAGGCTGGCTCCGCGACTGGCCGGTCTCTACGCCGTCGGACAGGTCGAAGATCAACTCGTCACGTCAGGTGGAATGCGCTGCGGGACACTGGATGCGGCGGTGCCCGCGGCGTTTGGCCGCGCGCGCCCGGGCGACTCGATCCTGCTCTCCCCGGCCTGCGCCAGCCTGGACCAATACCCCAACTTCGAGCACCGGGGCGACCACTTCGTCGCGCTTGTTCGCACGGCGGCAACCGCTCCGAGCCGATAGAGTT
>SYIB01000216.1 GCA_005798965.1 Planctomycetia bacterium | reverse complement strand
TCAGCCACCAGGTCAAGATGATGTTCAAGGAGCACGAAGAAGGCATCGTCACGGCACAGACCATCCAGTCGCGCCTGGCGCTCGGCGCCCTGTGGATCCACGCCAGCCTGTGCACGCTGTCGAAGTTCGAGCGCAACATGCGCCGGGGCCTCGAGGGTCGCGAGCTCGAGCATGAGGCTGCGATCGTCGACCACTTCATCGCCTTCGCCGGTGAGCAGTTCGACGCCGAACTCCGTGCGCTTCGGCAGAACTGCGATACGTCGATGAAGCGTGCGGCGGATGCCGTGCTGGCCTGGGCCGACAGCCTGCCCAACGCCGACTACGTGCTCCCCGAGCGCACGCCCATCATGGCGGTGCGCGGTACCGGCAAGAAGCCCGACCAGTCGAACATCCCGCAGTTCGGTACTGGCAGCGTGTTCGCCGGCACCAAGGTCAGCACCGGTGCGGGGGCCTGATCGGTTTCATCGCCTGCGGCACGAGCACTAGGATCCCCGGCTTCCCCCACCACTCTACGGAGACACCATGGACCTGCTGAAGACGATGCACACGATGGGCCACGAGCGCGTGGCGTTCCACCAGGATCCCGCAAGCGGCCTGAAGGCCATCGTGGCCGTCCACAGCTCGGTGCTCGGCAATGCGCTCGGCGGCACGCGCCGTTGGGCCTACGCCTGCACCGAAGAAGCAGTCTTCGACGTGCTGCGTCTGTCTGAAGGCATGACCTACAAGGCGGCCGCGGCCGACCTGCCGATGGGTGGTGCGAAGAGCGTGATCATCCTCGACGAGGCCGGCCAGCAGCCGACCGAGGCGCAGGGCCGCGCGATGGGCCGCTTCGTCAACACCTTCGACGGCCAGTACATCGCCGCCGAGGATGTCGGCGTGAGCCCGCAGTTCTGCGACTGGATGGCGCGCGAGACGCCGCACATCATGGGTGGCGAGGCCGTCAGCCGCGGCGGTGACCCAAGCCCATGGACCGCGCAGGGCTGCTTCAACTCGATGAAGGCCTGCCTCAAGTTCCTCGGCAAGCCCGTGAGCTTCGCCAACCTGACCGTCGGCGTGCAGGGCTGCGGCGCGACCGGCTTCAAGCTCGCGAAGCTCCTGCGTGGTGCGGGTGCGACCGTGCTCGTCACCGACGTGCATGTGCCCACCATGAAGCGCGCAGTCGAGGAACTCGGCTGTGTGGCGCTGGGCAACGACCGCAACCTGTTCACCGAGAAGCTCGACATGCTCGCGCCGTGCGCGCTCGGCGGCGTGCTCGATGCGAAGACGATTGCGGGCCTGAACTGCGCCATCGTCTGCGGCACCGCCAACAACCAGCTGCTCGACCCCGCGGCTGACAGCATCGCGATCAAGAAGAAGGGCGTGCTGTACTCGCCGGACTTTGTCGCCAACGCCGGCGGCCTGATCCGCCTGGGCGGCCTCTACCTCGGCTACACCGAGGCGATGGTCGACCAGAAGGTCGCCAAGATCGAGGACACCACGCTGGCCGTGCTCGAAGAGAGCCGCACGCAGGATTCGACCGCCAATGCCGCGATCGCCTACGCCAAGCGCCGCATCGCCGCGGGCCGCACGAGCGGCTCGAAGAAGCCCGTGACCGTCGGCGTCTGAGCGCGTCCACCGTCGCACAACCGAAGGCCGCTGCCCACCACGGGCGGCGGCCTTGTTCGTTGGAGCGCGACGGAACATCCGCCAGCGGGTGCTGGATGATCCTCCAGTCACGAGGACCGTGGGTTTCGCAGTGCGACTCGTGGGCCCGCTAGCCTGACCGCGTGCGTGACCACACGACACGGCGCGAGTTCCTGGGCACGGCAGCCGCGACGGCGGCCGCCGGGATCGCGGGCGCGTACTCGAGTTCACGGACCTGCACGCAGCCTGCTGGATCCACAGCACCCACTCCACCCAAGGGACCACGAACGATGCACGACTTCGCGCCAGCCGAACCCGAGTGGACCCTGCCCTATCCATCGCAGCGCATGCCCACGCTCGCGCGCCGCGGCATCGTGGCCACGAGCCAGGTGCTCGCCGCGCAGGCAGGCACCGAGATCCTCGCACGCGGCGGCAATGCCGTCGATGCGGCGATCGCGACGGCCGCCTGCATGACCGT
This sequence comes from Planctomycetia bacterium, assembly GCA_005798965.1. GTDB lineage: Bacteria > Planctomycetota > Phycisphaerae > Phycisphaerales > SM1A02 > SYIB01. Next base: position 9,259 of record SYIB01000216.1, on the reverse strand, counting down.
GCTCGAACCCACGACCAATGGGATCGGCGGCGATGCGTTCGCGCTCGTGTGGTCTCCCGCGGATGGTGGCCGTCTGCATGGGTTCAACGGCTCAGGTCGCACGCCACGCGCACTCGATCGCTCGCGTTACGGCGGCACCGCGATGCCCACCCGTGGCTGGGATGCAGTGACGGTGCCTGGCCAGGTGGCACTGTGGGCCGACCTGCATCGGAACTTCGGTGCACTGCCCTTCACCGAACTCATGAAGCCCGCAGCGACCCATGCACGCGACGGCTACCCAGTCGCCGTGCAGACCGCGCGCCTGTGGGAGCGTGCTGCGTCAGCGCTGGGCGGCAACGCCGAGTGGCGCCGAACGTTCACGATCGACGGTCGCGCGCCGCGGGCGGGCGAGTGCATCCGCCTGCCTGATCACGCGCGCACGCTCGAGCGAATCGGTACCACCGCTGGCCGCGATCTCTACGACGGTGACCTTGCGAAGGCGATCGACGCCATGGCGCGCGTCGATGGTGCGGCGATGCGGCTCGATGATCTCGCCTCACACGCAACCGAGCGCGTGGCACCGATCTCGATGGGCTTCCGCGGTGCGCGGCTGCATGAGATTCCACCCAACGGCCAGGGCATCGCGGCGCTCATCGCCTTGGCGCTGCTCGAGCGCGTGGGTATCGATCGCCATGGTGTCGATGATGCTGCAGGCACGCATCTGGCGATCGAGGCGATCAAGCTCGCCTTCCGCGAGGCGCATCTGCATGTGGCCGAGCCGGCGCACATGTCGGAATCGACCGCAGTGCTGCTTGATCCCCGCCGGCTCGATGCGCTTGCGGCACGCATCGATCCCGCGAGGGCACAGGACTTCGATGCCGGTGTGCCCAAGCCAGGTGGCACGATCTACCTCTGCGCAGCGGATGCATCGGGCCTGATGGTCAGCCTCATCCAGAGCAACTACATGGGCTTCGGGAGCGGGCTGGTGGTGCCCGGAACGGGGATCGCCCTGCAGAACCGCGGTGCGTGCTTCAACCTGCAGTCCGGGCACGCCAATGAACTCGCAGCCGGCAAGCGGCCGTACCACACGATCATTCCCGGCTTCCTGTCGCGCGACGATGGCACCCCGACGGTTCATGCCGCGAGCGAGTCGGTCACCAAACCGATTGGGCCCTTCGGGATCATGGGCGGATTCATGCAGCCGCAGGCGCACGCGCAGTACACGTTGCGCACGGTCATGCATGGCCAGAACCCGCAGGCAGCGCTCGATGCACCGAGATGGCAGTGGGTGAAGAACCTCGAGGTGCAGCTCGAGCCAGGCTGGCCCGAGGCGACGGTCGAGGGACTCCGTGCGCTGGGCCACCGCATCACGGTGGCCGACGAACGGTCCGTCACCTTTGGTCGTGGTCAGGCCATTGCGCGACTCAACGACGGCGTCCTGTGTGGCGGCAGCGACCTGCGCGGCGATGGTTGTGCAGCCGGTCGGTGAAGGCCGCCCGCGCCAGCACTGGCGACCCGCGAGCCATGGTGCCCCAATGGGCCTATTCAGCATGGACCCCACCAACGGGCGAGGCGCGCCACGGCTACCCTTCGGTGCCAGTGCTATGATTATCGGCTTGTCAGCCTGATCATCATACTTTTTTCCTAAAACTACTATAGCCGTGGGGAGCATTCGTCAGGGGTTCCGCGTCGCTGAAACGCCGACGCCTTCCCAGCACGTTGGGCCTCGCGCGAAGGCCTCTCGAACGGCTGAACAGGCGGGGCTGAAGGCCCCCCGCTGCTACCATCCCAAAGGACACGGCCGTCGCATCGAAAGAGCGGCGGCCGTTTTCTTTCCACAAGGTCTCCGCCCATGCCCATCACCAACGCCCTGACCACGACCATCGAGCGCGTCTCCATCCTCGACGAGCACGGGAACTTCGACGAGAAGCTCGGCAAGGGCCTGATCCCCGACGCCGACCTGCTCAAGCTTTACGAGACGATGGTGACGTGCCGCATGATGGACGAAGTGGCGTTCAAGTTGCAGCGCTCCGGACGCATGGGCACCTATCCGCAGAACATGGGCCAGGAGGCCAACAGCCTCGGCGCGGCCTATGCCCTGAACAAGGACGACTGGCTCGTCACCTGCTATCGCGAGAACTGCGGCCTCATGTGGCGCGGCGTGCCGATCGACAGCATCCTTTTGCACTGGATGGGCGACGAGCGTGGCAACGCGATGCCCCGTCCCCACCACGCGACCCCGATCGCCGTGCCCATCGGCACGCAGATGTTGCACGCGACCGGCCTCGCCTGGGCCGCGAAGTACCGCGGCCAGAAGCAGATCGCCTGCACCTTCTTCGGTGACGGCGCGACGAGCGAAGGCGACTTCCACGAGGCGTGCAACTTCGCCGCCAACCTCGACATCCCCGTGATCTTCTTCTGCCAGAACAACTTCTGGGCGATCAGCGTTCCCGGCCGGATCCAGTGCAGCGCGCCGACGGTCGCGCAGCGCGGCATCGCCTACGGCATGCCGTGCCTGCAGCTGGATGGCAACGACCTGTTTGCCGTGGTGTACGGCATGCGCAAGGCGATCGAGCACACGCGCACGACCGGAAAGCCATTCTTCATCGAGGGCGTGACCTACCGGCTCGGCGACCACACCACCGCCGACGATGCGCGCCGCTACCGCGACCAAGCCGAGGTCGATGCATGGAAGGGACGCGACCCGATCACGCGGCTGCGCAACTACATGATCAAGAAGGGCATCTGGTCGGATGCCAAGGACGCCGCGCTGCGCGAAGCCGCCGAAGCCAGTTGCATGGCGACGATCGAGCGCTGCGAGCAGGTCGAGCACCCTGTGCGCAACGATGTCTTCAACTACACCTTCGCGGATCTTCCAACGGATCTCCTCACGCAGCGCGAGACCGGCCACACCCACTCGCTCGGGCAGGACCCGAGCCAGCTCCCGAGTGCGTCGAGCGTGCGCTGAGCGGCAACCACCACGATCATCCACCAGGACCACACCATGGCGAACCTCACCCTCGTGCAAGCCATCAACCTCGCCCTGATCCAGGAAATGGAGAAGGACGACCGCGTCATGCTCCTCGGCGAGGACGTCGGGGCCAACGGCGGCGTCTTTCGTGTCACCGAAGGCCTGCAGAAGCGTTTCGGCGCCAACCGCGTCGTCGACACGCCGCTGGCCGAAAGCGGCATCATCGGCGCGAGCATTGGCCTTGCGATGGCTGGACTTCGCCCGGTGCCCGAGATCCAGTTCGAGGGTTTCCTCGGGCCGGCGTACGACCAGCTGTGCAGCCACGCCGCGCGCATGCGCACCCGCACCCGGGGCGCGTTCACCGTGCCGATGACCGTGCGCGTGCCAGTGGGTGGCGGCATCCACGCACCCGAATTGCACAGCGACAGCCCCGAGGCGTTCTACGCACACCAGCCTGGTCTGAAGGTCGTCATGCCCAGTGGCCCGTACGACGCGAAGGGCCTGCTCATCAGCGCGCTGCGTGATCCGGATCCGGTCATCTTCTTCGAGCCCAAGCGCATCTACCGCGCGATCCGCGAGGAAGTTCCCGAGGATGAGTACACCATTCCCATCGGCAAGGCCCGCGTCGTCTGCGAAGGCACCGACCTCACGGTGGTGAGTTGGGGAGCGAGCGTGATCCAGTGCATGCAGGCGATCGAGGCCTGCGGACGCAGCATCGAACTCATCGACCTGCGCACGATCTACCCCATGGACATGGAGACTGTCGAGCAGAGCGTCTCCAAGACCGGCCGCTGCGTGATCGTGCATGAGGCCCCGCGAACCTGTGGCGTCGGCAGCGAAGTCGCGACGCAGATCATGGAAAAGTGCTTCCTGCACCTCGAAGCCCCGGTCCAGCGCGTGACGGGCTTCGACACCATCATGCCGTACTACAAGCTCGAGCTCGAGTACCTGCCCGACGCCGCGCGCATCCAGCGCGGCATCGAAGACTGCCTTGCCTACTGAACCCACGCACGGAGGCGAACCATGGCCGGCCTGAAGCAACCCGACGACAAGAGCCACTTCCTCCTTCCTGACCTTGGCGAAGGCTTGGTCGAGGCCGAGCTCATCAGCTGGCGCGTGAAGCCGGGTGATGTGGTCACCACCTCAAGCATGCTTGCCGAGATGCAGACCGACAAGGCGCTTGTGGAAGTGCCGAGCCCGTGGCCGGGCACGGTGAGCGAACTCTGCGGCAAGCCCGGCGACATCATGAAGGTCGGCAAGCCGCTCGTGCGGTATGCCGTCGCTGGCGCAGCGGCTGCGGTGAAGGGTCCCGCATGCGTGAGCGCCGCTGTTGCAGCTGGCGTGCCCGAGGCCGAAGGCGATCAGGGAACGGTCGTAGGCACGATGAGCGGCACGCTCACCGTGAGCGACCGCTTCGCGCGCAAGCCCGAGCACACCGTTGCTGCCGTGACCGGCGGCAAGGCGCTCGCGACCCCGGCCGTGCGCCGCATCGCCCGCGACATGGGCGTCGACATCAACAAGATCCCGGGAACCGGTCACAGCGGCCGCGTGACCGCAGCGGACGTGCATGGCTTCGCCGGCGGAGCCTCCAAGGCCGGCTTTGCCCCCCGCGCCGTTCCAGCACCGTTGCCCATGCCGGCAGTCGACAAGGATGGCGTGTCCCAGCGCATCGCCTTCCGCGGCGTGCGGCGCAAGATCGCCGAGAGCCTCGAACGCAGCGTCCGCACCGCGGTGCACTTCACCGTGGTCGACGAGGCGGATGTCACCGAGCTCGACCGCAAGCGACGCGAGTACTCCAAGGTGGTCGGCCAGAAGCTGAGCATGATGCCGTTCATCATGGCGGCCATCAGCCGGGCGCTCCGCAAGCACCCTTCCCTGAACGCCAATGTGGACGACGCCAACAGCGAGATCCTCATCAAGGGTGTGATCAACCTCTCGATCGCGGTCGACACCGACAACGGGCTCATGGTGCCAGTCGTGCGCAACGCGGACCAGTGCACGCTGGTCGACCTGGCCAATCAGGTCAAGGTGCTCGCAGGGCGCTGTCGCGACCGCTCGATCAGCCGTGAGGAGAGCATGGGCGGCACGTTCACGCTCTCCAATGTCGGCAGCTACGGCGGCATGTTCGCCACGCCGATCATCAACTACCCCGAGGTGGCGATCCTGGCCGCGGGTCGCACCAAGGAGCGAGTGCTCGTGAAGGACGGCCGCTTCTACGCAGGCCTCGTCATGCCCCTGAGCCTGTCGTGCGACCACCGCGTCGTCGATGGTGCGGAAGGCGCACGTTTCCTGAACACCGTCGTCGGCCTGCTCGAGGACCCGTCGTCGCTGCTGTGACGCAAGCGGCGCGTCGCTAGGATGCGCTTATGAACCAAGGAACTCCAGCGGGGAACGCCGGCGACGGCGTGGTGTACGACGAAGGCTCGATCGACCTGATTGGGTTTGTGATGCGACACCGGTCGCTGTTCGTGCTGTCGACCGTCATCGCAGCGCTGATGACCGTGGGTGCCTTTGCAATCACGCAGGCGCTCCCGGTTTCGACGGTCGCGAGGTACCAAGTCACGCTCACCTTCAAGGGTGCCGCGCAGGGTCAGTACCCCAACAAGTTGCCTTTCAGTCCACAGGACCTCATCAGCACCAACGTGCTTGAGCCGGTCTGGAAGGCGCAGGGCCTTGAGAAGCGCATCGAGCTTGCTGACCTTGCGCGGGCCGTGACGATCTCGCGCTCGAGCCGCGACCTCTCGATGCTCCAATCGGAGTACGAGCAGAAGCTCGCCAACACCAAGCTCACCGCCGCCGAGCGGCAGGAGCTCGAGGGTGAATTCAAGTCCAAGCTCGAGGCCTTGGCCCAGACTGGCTTCACGATCACCTGCGTGGCGGGTGGACTGAGCCCGGGTGCAGCCGAGCGCATCGTCGAGGCGATACCGGCCGAGTGGGCACGGCTCTCCGAAGCCAGCGGCGTAACGGAGTATAAGTTCCTGCTGCCTCAGTCCAAGGAACTCCGGAGTTCCGCTGGCGTGTTGCTGGGGAACGATGCTGGCCCATCGGCGTTGATCCTCCTTGCCGAACTCCTGTACGACCACACAGAGAGCGTCTCGGTGACCATCCAAAGTCTGATGACGATTCAGGGATCCGAAGTCGCCAAGGCGTCAGGGGGCGAGATACTGTTTGATCTGCGGCAGCGAGTGCTCGCGCTCCAGCGGAACCTCGTTGTTCCGACCTTTTTAGAAATCATGACCATGGCGCAGGAGAGGGATAACAGTAGGTATGTCGCAATCATGGGAGTACGGCAACAAATGCTTCAGGCTTCTTTGAGTGAAAGCAAGCAGCACAGCCAAGTCCTGCATGATGCGCTGAACCAGTTGGTCTCCGATCCGCGAGGGTCATCGTCCGCGGGATCCAGCTCGGCCGAGACCGATGTACGGGCTAATGTCGACGGCAGCTTCATCGATCGAGTCATCGAACAGGCCGTCCAGAGTAAGGACGTCGCATACAGGCGTGAACTCATCGAACGCGTGGTCGAAGCAGATCTCAAGGTGGCCGAGCATCAGGCCAAAGTCGATTTCGAAGCTTGGCTGCAGGACAGTGTCGGCGAGCGGGATTCCGCATCTGCCCAGATCCAGCCCTCTGGTTCCGAAACCGCGCAGCGCCTGATCAGCCTCAGCAACCAGATCGCCGATCTGGCCGACCGCACACGCGAGATCCTCACGGCGGTCTCGAGGCGCAACCTCAACCCAGCTTCGGTCCTCTACATGGGCGATCTTGCACCGATCGTGTCGACCGAGCGGCTGATTTCCAATGGCAAACTCGCGGTCGCTGGCGTCGGCCTGTGGTTCGCGCTGCTCGGGCTGTCCGCGCTTGCAGGCGCCGTCCAAGACCGCCGTCGCGCGCTCGCCTGAGCGCATGCGCATCGATGTCGAGAGCTTTGACGATCCGCGGCTGGCGGACTTCCGCGCACTGCGTGACCGCGAGCTCGTCGGCGGCGATGGCCGCAGCGGAACCTTCATCGGCGAGGGCCTGCTCGTCATCGAGCGCATGCTCGCGCTGCCCGGTGCCACGCGATCGATCCTGGCAGCAGAGCGCCGGCTCGCCGAGATCGATGCCTTGCTTGCACGGCATGGGCAACCCGAGGTCCCCGTCTTCGTCACGCCCGACCACCGGGTCGAGGCGCTCACCGGCTTCCAGATGCACCGTGGTGCGATCGCCAGCGGCGATCGCAGCGTGCTGCAGAGCCGCTCGCTCGCGGAGATCGCGCCCACGATTGGCGCTGCACTCGTGCTTGCAGCCGACGGTGTAGGCGACCGCGACAACATCGGTGCGATCTTCCGCGACAGCGCCGCCTTCGGTGCCCACGGCGTGCTGGTGGGCCAGCACTGCCACGACCCGCTCTATCGCAAGAGCATCCGCAGCAGCATGGGGTACACGCTGAGCGTGCCGTTCCTGCACTGCGTCCTGCCTTCGACGCTGAGAATGTTGCGGCGCGACCATGGTTATTCCGTGCTCGGCACCGTCTGCCGTCCTGGCGCCCGGGCGCTGCCAACCATCCGGCGCACGGAACGGATGGTCGTGGTGGTCGGCAACGAATTCCGTGGGATTTCCCCGGAGGTCGAGGCTGAGTGCGATGTGCTCGCCTTCATCCCCATGCGCGCGGGCATCAACAGCCTGAATGTCAGTGTGGCAGGAGCGGTCACGCTCTATCACCTCGCGCACGGAAGCGGGACCTTGCCAGGCGGAAATCCGACCGGCCAGGCCTGAACTGGGGGCACCTTGCCGCCGTACCGTTCTCCGGTCGGCCCTTCGGCCGTGGAGGAACCCAAGCTCATGTCCAACTTCATCCGTCCGTCGTCACGCGCCGCCATGTTCGGCCTCGCGCTTTCGTTTGCTGCCACCGCACCCGTACTGGCGACCTCGCGGGACGAGGCCGATCTCAAGCACGCACGCGCCCTGTCGAACGCCTTCCGCACCGCTGCACGCAAGCTTGATCCGAGCGTCGTGAGCATCGTGTCGATCGACAAGGCCCCCTACAGCGCCGAGTCCGGCGCCGGCCAAGGCGGGCAGCAGATGCCCGAGATGCCGGAGGAGTTCCGCCGCTTCTTCCCCAACATGCCGGGTGCACCCGATGCGCCGCAGCAGCGCGGCGGTCGCATGCCTGCTCGCATGGGTGAGGGCACCGGCGTGATCATCGACAAGGCCGGCATGATCGTGACCAACAATCACGTGATCAGCGGCGCCGACGAACTCAAGGTCATGCTGCACGATGGCCGTGAGGTCGCGGCAACCGTCATCGGCACCGACCGGGACACGGACCTCGCCGTGATCCAGGTCGAGGCCACCGATCTCGTCGCGGCCAGCTTCGGCGACAGCGAATCGCTCGAGGTCGGTGACTGGGTCGTGGCGATCGGCTGCCCGTTCGGGCTCGACCACACCGTCACCGCGGGCATCATCAGCGCCAAGGGCCGCGACCGCGTGGGCCTGGCGCAGTTCGAGAACTACATCCAGCCCGATGCGGCGATCAATCCCGGCAACTCCCGCGGTCCACTCGCGGACCTCGAAGGCAACGTGATCGGGATCAACACCGCCATCAGCAGCCGCAACGGAGGCAACGACGGCGTTGGGTTCGCCATCCCGAGCGCGATGGTCAAGGACATCGTCGGCCAACTGCGTGACGGCGGCCGCGTCGTCCGCGGCTACCTCGGCGTGCAGCTGCAGGAGATGGATGCCGAGACGGCATCCAGCTTCGACATCAAGCCAAGCGACGGTGTGCTGATTGCACGCGTCCAGCCCGACACCCCGGCCCAGAAGGCGGGCTTGCAGGACGGCGACATCGTCGTGAAGATCGATGGCAAGCCCACCCCGAGTTCATCTGCCTTCATGAGGATCATTGCCAGCCGGCGGCCCGATGCCGAAGTGAACCTCGAGATCATCCGCGAGGGTGAACGCCTGACCAAGCAAGCCACGCTCGTCGAGCGCACGGAAGAACGGCTCATGGTGGGCGCTCCCGCCATGCCGCAGCGTGGCGGCGAACTCGCAAGGCTCGGCCTGACCGTCGAGGAGGCCGATGCGGACATGCTGAAGTCGATGAATCTCGAGCAGGGCGTCGTGGTTGCCTCGGTGAAGGATGACAGCCAGGCCGCCGAGCGCGGCCTGCAGGTCGGCGACGTCATCACCAAGGTCAACGGTCGCAGCGTGACGGATGCCGACTCGATGCGCGAAGCGGTTTCGGCAGTGCCCGCCGAGCGTCCACTGCGCTTGACCGTGGTGCGTGAGGGCGTACAGCGCTTCGTCATCCTGCGCCGCTGATCCCGGACG
>SYIB01000215.1 GCA_005798965.1 Planctomycetia bacterium | reverse complement strand
GCCCACCGGACATCTCCAGCGGCAGGCTGCGCTCACGCCCGCCAAGGCCGACCTTTCGGAGCATCTCGCCTGCACGGTCCATCGCCTCCGCGCGGGATGTGCCCTGGATCAGCAGCGGAATCGCCACATTCTCATGAGCCGTCACCGTGGGCACGAGGTTGAACTGCTGGAAGACGAAGCCCACGTTGCGCCCGCGCCACGCGGTCCGCGGGCCGTTGCGCAGAGCCTGCGGGTCGACGCCGAGCACGTTGCACGAGCCTGCGTCGCGGGCGAGCAATCCAGCCAGGATCGAGATGAGCGTGGTCTTGCCGCAACCCGATGGGCCGACGAGCATCACGAGCTCGCCGTAGGGCACGCGCAGATCGGCGCCAGCGAGCGCGATCACGCGATTCTCGCCCTTGCCGTACGCCTTGGTCACGTCGGCGGCGTCGATCGCCAGGTTGGTGGCCACGGCGCTCATCCTTGGAACACGCTCTTGGGGTCGAGCCGGATGACGCGGATCATGCTGATGAGGCTCGCGCCCACCACGATGACCAGCACGGCTCCGGCCGTGATGACCGGGATGTGCCAGGTCATGACGAATGCCAGTCGATCCGGATTGTTGGACAGCCCGAACGCACTCGCGAGTCCGAGCCCGAGGCCCAGACCGATCGCTCCAGCGACCACCCCCTGCAGCGCGACCATGCGCAAGAGCAGCCAGGAGCTTGCACCCATCGCCTTCATCGCGCCGAAGTACTTCAAGTTCTCGAGCGTGAAGTTGTAGAACATCTGCCCCGCGATCGCGACACCGACGAAGAAGCCAAGGGCGATCGCGATCCCGAAATTGATGGGAATGCCTGTCTCGCGCATCCAGAAGCCGATCGTCTTCCACTCGAAGGGCGATGCAGGCAGCGCACTCAGGCCGGTCCGTTCCTCGATCTGGCGCGCCAGTTCCACCGGATCATGCCCGGGTCCGGCCTTGACCAGCACCATGCTCATGACGCGACGGACGGCGGGCTGGAACTGCAGCGCACGCGAGTAGGTCGTGTAGACCTGCGGTGCGTACTGGAAGCTCTCGCCAGTGTCGCAGATCCCCACGACGACGGCGCGGCGCTCGTTGAGTTCCATCTCGTCGCCGACCTGCATCGGACGGTAGACCGGCTTGCCATCGGGGCCGCGCTCGCCCGTGGCCATCCGAAGTTCCCTCGCAAGCCGACGATTGTCCACGATGACGGCATCGGCCTGGCGCAGGTTCGCGACCTGACCATCGAGCATCGTGTGCGGTCCTCCGATCAGCGTGGCGTCGTCGATTCCCACCACCTCACAGACGGTTCGCCGGCCATCTCCGAGCTTGACCCCAAGCAGGCCCTTGAAGAGCGGCACGGCCCAGGCAACGCCCGGCACGCCCCGCACGCGCTGAAGGTCCGTATCGCGCAGCGCCTTGGCATCGTCCACCGAGAGCAAGTCGGGGTCGGTCACCCAGATGTCGGCCTGCGGGGTATCGCGGATGAAGGCGCTCGTCCGGCTCATCAGGCCCACGAAGATGCTCGACTGCTGGGCGATCAAGAGGCTGGCGAAGGCCAGTCCCAGCAGGATCCCGTAGAACCGGGCCCCGTCGCCAAAGAGCATCTTGATCGCGATCCGCAGCATGGGAAAGGGCCGAACTCTATCCGGCAGCGTGTCCCGTGCGGCGAGCGATGCGACAATGCTCCACGATGGACCCTCGCGACAGCCAAGCTTTCGAGATCCTCGTGCGGGAACACGCCGACATGCTCATGGCGTATCTGCGGGCCATGGCTTGGAACGATGCGCTCGTCGAGGATGCCTTCCAGGAAGCGATCATCGTGGCGTGGCGGCGGCTGCCTGACTTCGATCGAAGCCGGCCCTTCGCACCGTGGCTGCGTGGGATTGCCCGCAACACGCTGCTCGGGCTCGCCCGCAAACAGCAGCGCCGCCATGAGATCGCTGGCGAGGCGGCCGTGCTGCACATCGAGGAGCGGCTCGCGCGCATCGAGAGCACACCAGCCGATCGCTTCGCCGATCGCCTGCAGCCGCTCATGGATTGCATGCAACGGCTCGCACCCGACCAGCGCGAGGCGGTCGAACTCATCTACGCGCAGTCACTGGACCCGCGTGTCGCGGCGGTGACCGCCGGAACCACCGATGAGACCTTCCGCAAGCGCCTCTATCGCGCACGACTTCAGCTGTCAGAGTGCCTTCGCATCAAGGGTTTTCTCACGGGAGCACCAGCATGAGCACCGACCACGACCACCAGCGTGAGCCAAGCGCCGACGAGCGGCTCGTGCACGGCTTGCTTGCTTCGCTCGCGGCGGACCACGCCGAGCGGCAGGATGGGCGGGTCCGTGCCGCGATCGCACGGATTGACCGCCACAGCAGTGTGCTCGCGCGTCTGGGGCGATTCGGCGTGGCTCGGTTCGCGGCGGCGGGTGCGCTTGCCGCCACGCTCACGATCGCCGTGGTGCTCTCGATCGGTCCCGCAACGAACTCCGCCTACGCCACGTTGCAGTCGATCTCGAACCGGCTCGCCACCGGCAATCGCTCGTATCGCCAGACGATCGTGCTCACCAACCGGGATGGCACCGACTCCCTTCGCGAGGCGATGGTGGACGTCGGAACGGGGCGCCGATTCGTCTTCGCGATCGATCTCGATGCCTTGCCCATGGGCCCGCGCACGCCGGGCAACGGTGGTGCACGCATGCAGCCGGGCGTCGCACCGCCGGGCGCGACGCAGCCAGGGATGCGCGGCGAGAACGGCCCCCCGCCGCGTCCCGGTGCTCGCGGCCGACGGGGGCCCGAACACGGCGATCGACCACGGGCGGATGGTTCGATGCCCCGCGGCCAGGATGGCCCCGGGCTCGGGGATCGTCACGGCGCGCCACCCATCGCTTGGGGCTTCGATGGCGCCGAGTATTGGCAGATTGACCTCGCCGGCCACGTGACCCGCAGCTCGGATCCGATGAGCATGCGCGATCCCATGCCGCTCATGAGCGGTCCTTCGAGCGACCAAGACAGCGAGAACGATGACGAGGAACTGCTGACGCTCCAGCCCCTGCTTGATCGTCTGGAGAGCGGATTCGATCTCACGGTCGTGACCGGCACACAGGCGCGCACAGCGGAGGGCGAGCCACTGGTCGTCATCGAGGCCACGCTTCGACCCGAAGTGAACGCCGCAGCCCGGCCGAAGATGGCCCAAGACGAGCCCAAAGACCGCGAGGGGCCATCGATCCGGAAAGGTCGTCGCGGCATGCGCGCACCACCTCTACCGACTCGCGTGCGGCTGGTGGCCAACGCACGGACCAACGAGCTGGTCTCCGTGGTCGCGGACTGGCCTGATGGAAGTCGATTCCTGCGGCGCATCGTCGTCGAGCGCGTAGCGCCACGTGCCTTCGATGACGCCTGGTTCAGTCCAGAACGCCACGCCCCTCTCGCGCCGCCCCAGACTCGGGGTGGCTGACTTGACCATCACGCGTTTGGGCCAACTTTCCCTCCCGCGACTCGCTTTGGCCCCGAATCGGGCTACTGTTTCAGGATTCCCTGAATCTATGCAGGGTACCCACGGAGAAGCCTGCATCATGAAGAACTGCCCCACGAAGGTCGCTATTGCGTTTGCGCTGCTCGCAGGTTCGATGGCCGCTGGCCTGAGCGCCGTCCCAACCCCGGCGGAGCGCCCGAAGCATGCGTGCAGCGCTGGGTGCAACCATCATGTTGAGGCCAATGGAATCCAGTGCGCCGACCTGCCGGCTGGCCTGCCGATCTCGATGTGCTTCACCGCGGACGCTGACCCGGCCTTCGTGGCCGACGTCACGCAACGCCTGATCAACGTGTGGCTCAATGGCGGCATGGATGGCGGGCTTGCCTACGAGCTGGCGGCGCGTTGGAACCTCAATGGCAGCAGCGCACAGGGCCAACCGCTCCAGATCCGCTGGTCAGTCGTGCCTGACGGCGTGACGATCCCCGATCAGCTCGGCTTGGGCATCGGCAGCGCACCCAACAACGTCAACGCCACGCT
>SYIB01000214.1 GCA_005798965.1 Planctomycetia bacterium | reverse complement strand
TCGGGCCCCGGCGACGAGCGATCGGCCACGGTGGTGATCCACCCGGGGCGCATCGATCCTTCGATCGGAGGTGTTGCGGCCATTCATCAGTCGGCGGCGCAACTGCATGGACTGGCATCACTGCATGGGACGGCACCATGACGATGCCGCGCGCGCTGCAAGCCTTGGTTCTCATCACGGCGATGCTCTCGCTCTCGGCATTTTGCCTGGCCCGGGATGCCTTCGTCTTCCTGACCTTCGTTCTGGTCGTCGCTGCAGTGAGCGGCGTCCTCGCGCAAGGTGCCCGCCCACGGAGGCTCTCGACCAAGATCGCCCATCTGCTCATCGGCGGACTGGTGCTCTCGTCGGCCACATCGGCCATCGTGGCAGGCGTCCCGCCGGGTGTCGGGCAGATCGGTGCGGTGTGTGGCTTGGCCTTGTGCATCAAGCTCTTTGCCCGACACCGGGCCTCGGACGAGCGACACGTGCTGGCCCTGAGCGCCATCCTGCTGCTGGTCGGCGCGCTCGATGGCACGGATGTGCTGTCGGGCCTTCCTCTGGTCATTGGCTCGCTGCTCATGCCGGTCTGCGCTGCCGCAGCATGGGTGCAGGCAAGCACAGAGCGCGCCGCAGCCGCGCATGCATCACGGATGCCGCCTGGAGCATTGCCGGTCGCGTTTGAACCGACGGCCGGTGCATCGCCCATGCGCAGCTGGACCGCCTTCGCAGTCGTCTCGGTGATCCTGACGGCCATCTGCAGCGTGCTTGTTTTCCTTGGCTTTCCCCGCCAAGGGCTTGAAGGCGAAGCGTGGAGCCGTACACGCACCGGCGGGTTCTCGCTGCGCGTGAGCCTTGCCTCAGATGAGCGCATCGAGGACTCGCGAACCGAGGTCATGACCGTGCGATGGATCGGTCCCGACGGCGTGGCAATCGAGCACACCGAGCCATTGCGCCTGCGCGGGGCCGTCTTCGATCGCTACGACCCGATCTCGCAATCATGGCAGGTCCCGCAGCAGCCGCGTCGTGAGTACGTGGATGGTGCAGGCGAGGCCTTCGTGCCATTCACCGACGCGGGGATCGATGCACGCTTCCAGGTCTACCGGCAGGTGGTGCAGATGCGTGGGCTCGCCACCAACCAGGTGTTCAGCATGCTGGCGCCGATCTCGATCCAGGCCGCCGACGGCATGTCCGTCGCGCTCGATCAATCCACGATGCTCCTGTCGAGCGCATCGAGCCGCATCGGCGAGTTCGATCGCTACGCCGTGGCCGTCAAGCCCTATGCAAGCGACCGCGACATGACGGTGCTTGCGGGGGGGCTCATTGAGCCTGGCCCGGTGCCCACCTTTCCGGTGGCGGGCGTCCGCCCACTGGCGCTCGATCTGTGGGAACGATGGAAGCCGCGAGGCCGCACCGTGCCCGACCTCGATGAAGCCGAGCGCCGTCCTGCGGCGCGTTGGGAGCGCAACCGTGCAGTCGCCGCGGCGCTCGAGTCGGCGCTGCTGTCGGGTGACTTCCGCTACACGACCGATCTGGGCTCGGTCGTGCGTCGTCGTGGCGAGGATCCCATCGTGAACTTCCTCGCGTTGTCGCGCCAAGGGCACTGCCAGTACTTCGCGAGCGCACTCTGCGCGATGTGCCAGTCCATGGGCGTGGATGCACGCGTGGTCGCTGGCTTCATCGCGCTGGAGTACGACGCCTCGCAGTTGGTCTACATCGTGCGCTCGTCCAACGCGCACGCCTGGGTTGAGGTGCGCACGGGCGATGCGCAGTGGACGACCTTCGATGGCACGCCCCCGGCGACCCTCGAAGCGCTGCAGGCCGAGCAGCGCAGCTGGGCCGATGGCCTGCGCTGGCTGTGGGATCCGCTCAACTTCGCTTGGACACGCCATGTGGTCAGCTTCGACGTCGATGCCCAGGTTGATCTTGCCGATCGCATGGCCAGCACGCGCGAGGCACTGTCGCGCCCTGTTCGCGCCCTGCGCGAGACACTCGTGGCGATCCGCCAAAGGCTGGTCGAGACCTTCTCCGGCCTCGTCGGAAGCCTCTGGCTCGCGTCGATCGGGACGGTGCTCGCCGCGTCCATCGTGGTCATGGTGTTGCTCCGGGGCAGGCGACGCCGAACGGCTCCGCTCCTCGGCCCCGGCGCGTCGCCGCGCGAGCGCGAGTTGGCGCGCCATTATCTGGATGCGTTGCGTGTTGCCCGCCGGCGTGGAGCGGTCCGTCGTCCCGGCATGGCGCCTCTGGAGGTCGCCGCTGAGCTCGCCGTGCGGTCACCCGAGGCAGCCATGCACCTTCGATCGGTGGTCCAAGCGTTCTACGCCGTGCGATTCGGGGGGCGTCCGGCCACGGCTGAGCGCTGTGCGGCAGCTGCGCGCTCCCTGTCGTCTCTGCAGCGGGCGCGAACTCCGTGAACCCCGCCGCGTAGCATGGGGTCATGCCAGCGCAACGATCCCGAACGGCGGAGTGGCGACGGACCATTGGTCAGGTCTTCGAGCGCGGCGGCGCCATTGAGATTGCCATTGCGCGGCTGGGCACCAGTGCCGACCAGCGCGAGGTAAGCGACCTGATCTGGCGGTTGCATGTGCTTGAGCTGCGCGACGATGACGTGCTCGTCGAGTCGCCGGCCACGGTCGGTATGCCGATCCAGCTGCGCGACGGCGTAGCGCTCATCGGCGTGATCACAGTGGGCCAGAACCGCTGGACGTTCACGACCCGCAAGCTCGGCGACGTTCCCGGCAAGGAAGGGCGCGTCCTGCGTCTTGAACTTCCCGATGCCGTCGAGCGCTGCCTGCGTCGCCATCCACGTCTTGAGCTTGGTGGGCTCACCCCGCCCGAGATCGACGTCTTCCCGCTGCTTGATCCCGCGAGCGTGCACGATGCCCAAGTGGCTTATGACGCGATCGCGCGCGAGTATCTCGAGCATGGCACGGTCGGGGCCGAGCCTGCGCGCCGCCCTGAGGTGGGCCCGCCGGTCAAGGCGGAACTCATGAACATGGCAACGGGCGGCATTGGCCTGCGTGTCGACGCGACCGCGGCTCCGATCTTCGCCCGCCATCGCACCTTCTGGCTTCGGATTCCGCTGGGATCGTCCATGCCAGTGCCGATCGTGGTGGCCGCCAAGCTGGCGCACACGCGCCTGGACAGCAGCCAACGCACCTACGTCGGCCTAGGCTTCGATTTTAGTTTCCACCCCGCCCATGCCGACACACTCGCTCGGCAGCTTGCTCGCTACGCGCAGGCACGCCAAGCCGATCAAGCAGCACAGCGGCCCTCGTGATGCGCAGCGACAGCCACGATCGACACCTCTAGACTTCCTCATCCACACCAGGGAACCACTCCATGAGCCAGCTCCAATCCAGCAACCCAGTCTTCGCCGACCAGCTCTTCGACCAGAAGGTCCACGCCCAGCCCGCCGGTGGGGTGGCCACCGTGCAAGGCGTGATCAACAAGACCGGTGCGTGCGCCATGCTCTGCGCGATCGCCGGGGCCATTGCCTATGCCGTCACGGCCTCGAACCCTGGCTGGTCGACCGGGTTCATGATCGCCTCGCTGATCTTCAGCTTCGTCGCGTTCTTCGCGATCTGGCGCAATCCCGCCAGCGCGCGATGGGTCGCACCCGTCTACTCGCTCCTCCAGGGTGCCTCGATCGGCTCGATCACTTTCTTCCTCGAAAAGATCCTCGAGTCCAGGGGCATCACCGTCGCCGGCGGTTTGGCACTCCAGGCGTTCGTCATCACGATGGCGCTCATGGGGACCATGCTTGGCCTTTACAAGGCCCGCATCTTGCGTGGCGGCAAGACGTTCCAGATGGCGCTCACCGTGGCGACTGTTGGCCTGATGGTCGTCATGCTGATCGG
Organism: Planctomycetia bacterium; assembly: GCA_005798965.1. Classification (GTDB taxonomy): domain Bacteria; phylum Planctomycetota; class Phycisphaerae; order Phycisphaerales; family SM1A02; genus SYIB01. The sequence goes on along the minus strand of SYIB01000214.1, from coordinate 850 downwards.
CTTCGTGCTCTCGCTGTTCGGCGTGTCGCTGCCCTTCATCTCGCTCGGCAGCGCGCTCGAAGGCGGTACGCCGGCACTGATCGGCCTGGGCATCAACGTTCTGGTCCTGGGCCTCGCCTCGCTGTGGCTCGTGGTCGACTTCCGCGTTATCGACGATGCCGTGCAGTCTGGCGCTCCCCGGGAATCGGAGTGGTATCTGGCCTTCGGCCTGGTGGTCACGCTCGTCTGGGTGTACATCGAGGCGCTCAAGCTGGCCTTCCGGCTCGCAGCCATGTTCGGCGGCAAGCGGGATTGACAATAACCCGCTGCGAACTGGATGAATCCCCGGTGATTCGTCCGGCGAATCCGTTGGCGTGAACCCAGCAAGCCGACAGGCGGCCGAGACCATCGACGGCGTGTCCCGCGCCATCGCGGGTTGGGCTGCCGCGTCGCTGCTTGAACGCGTGCCCGGTATCCAGGCTCGATACGGCGCTGACGCTGAACGGCTCTGGAAGGCAGAGATGCTCCAGCGGCTCAGTCATCTGGCCGTGGCTGTCGCGTTCGAGCGCGTGGAACTGCTTGTTGAACAGGTGCAGTGGTCGCGTGTGGCCTTCTCGTCCCGCCAGGTGCACGACACCGATGTCGTCGAGAGCATGCACGCCTTGCGCGACGTTCTGGCAGAACAACTGCCCAAGCAGGCCATGGTGGCGTGCCGGTTCGTAGACCAGGCCCTCGAGCGCGTCGCCGGCTCAGCCTTGCCGCAGCCGAGCTCGCTGCTCAATGCCACGGGCGGTGACTCGACCGCCGCACGGCTCTACCTGCTGCATCTTCTTGAGCGCAATCGCGACCGCGCGTGGCATGTGGTGCACGG
>SYIB01000213.1 GCA_005798965.1 Planctomycetia bacterium | reverse complement strand
TCCTCGAGGATCGGCGCGAGCACGACCGCGCTGAGGCCCATGAGCCACCACCATGCGTCGCGTGGTCCCTGCACCATCTGCTCAAGCGTGCTGTGGCCGATCGCAGGCGGCTCCATGCCGGTTGCCGCGCGCTGCAGCTGGCCAGCGATCCAACCTGCCGAGGCCACGGCTGGCCACCACGCCACGAGCGCGGCAACACCGAGCGCGATCGATCGCACTGGCGTGGTCGTGGCACGCGGCACGAGCTGCAGCCGGCGCATCCACACGATCAGGCCAAGCGCGACGACCATGCCCGCGCCCATCGCGGCGACCGTCACGATCGCCACCTCGCTCATGCTGAGCGATTCGGGGTCGATGGCGCTGGCAAGGCCAAGCGCACGTGCAGCGACCAGCGTGGCCAGACCGCCGGCGAGCCATGTCGCCACGCACATCGCCATCAGGTGCATGGGCGATGCAAGCCAGCCGGGGCCGGATCGGCCATCGAGCACGAGCCAGCGTCGGCGGTGCGCGATCGCCGCGAGCGCGACGGTCGTGGCCAGCATCGCCAGTGGCAGAACGGGCACCGAGGCAGATGACGGTGACGTGAGTGCTGGCGCCGCAGTCATCGGCGACGCTGCTTCATCGGCGGCGCTTGCCGGGGCACCTATCGCGGCTACGCTCACGAACCACGCCATGGCCAACGCCCTTGACAAGATCGTCGCACGCAAGCGGCTCGAGGTCGCCGCGAAGAAGCGATCCGTCCCGGTGGAGCGGCTCAAGGAGCGCATCGCCGAGCTCGGGCGCCCGCGCAACTTCTTCCAGGCGGTCGTCGACCATGGCAGCACGAAGGGCACGCGCGTGATCGCCGAGGTCAAGCAGCGCAGCCCCAGTGGCGGGCTCATCAGGCCTGACTTCGATCCGGTCGACATCGCCCGACGGTATCACGCCAACGGCGCGGTCGCGATCAGCTGCCTCACCGACGAGGTCGACTTCGGCGGCTCGCTCGAGTTCATCCATGCGATCCGCGATGCGGTCCCCCTGCCGGTCCTGCGCAAGGACTTCATCATCGAGAGCTACCAGGTCTGGGAGGCGCGAGCCTACGGCGCCGATGCGATCCTGCTGATCGCCGAGTGCCTGAGCGATGCGCAGCTGATCGACTACAAGATCCTGGCCGTCGAGCTGGGCATGAGCGTGCTCGTCGAGGTACATGACACCGAGAGCCTCTATCGCGTGCAGCCGCACCTGTCGTTCCCGCACTCGGGCTACGCGCTCCTGGGCGTGAACAACCGCGACCTGCGGACCATGACCACGGACCTCGGTCACTCCTTCCGCATGGCGGAACTCGTCGACGACACGCATGTCATGGTGAGCGAGAGCGGGATCAGGACCCCAGACGACCTCAAGCGCCTGCGCGCGCACGGCATCCACATCGTGCTCGTGGGCGAGCACCTGCTGCGCCAGCCCGACCCCGGCACCGCGCTCGCCGAACTCCTCGGCCGCGAACCGCGCGAGCCGGGGAAGCGCTGAAGATCACCCCACCGTCGCGCGGGTCAAACGCCCCGCAGCAAGCAGATGCTCGGTGATCTGGATCGCGTTGAGCGCTGCACCCTTGCGGATCTGGTCGCCGGCGACGAAGAGATCGATGCCGCGCCGATCTGGCTGGCTCCAGTCTTGGCGGATGCGGCCCACCAGCACATCGTCCTTGCCCGCAGCACCGATCGGCTCGGGGAAGCGATTCGCGGCGCGGTCATCGACCACCTGCACGCCCGGCGCCGCCGCGAGCAGCTCGCGCACGCGCGACTCAGGCATGTCGCCGGCGAACGTCAGGTTGATCGCCTCGCAGTGCGCCCGCAAGACCGGCACACGCACGCAGGTCGCCGTCACGCGGACCGAGGGATCGCCCCAGATCTTGCGCGTTTCCTGCAGGAGCTTGCGCTCCTCTTCGTTGTAGCCATCGGCGCCGACCGCGCTGTTGTGGCTGAAGACGTTGAAGAGGTACTGGCGCCCGAAGACATCCGTCGTGAACTCGCGCCCGTCGGCGAACTCACGCGCCTGGCCCTCGAGCTCGCGCATGGCTGCTGCCCCGGCACCGCTCGCAGCCTGATACGTGCTCACCACCATGCGCTCGACCCGCACGGCTCGGTGCAGCGGCGTGACCGCCACGAGCGCGATGATCGTGCTGCAATTGGGGTTGGCGATGATGCACGGAGCGCCGAGCACATCGAGTTCATGCGCGTTGACTTCAGGAACCACGAGGGGGATCCCCTCGTCCATGCGGAAGGCACTCGAGTTGTCGACGACCCAAGCACCCGCTCGCACGGCCGCGGGTGCCAACGCCTTGCTCACACCCTTGCCGGCGCTGAAGAGCGCCAAGTCCACGCCCTCGAAGGCTTCCGGTGTCGCTTCCTGCACCATGCACTCGTGCACTCCACAGCGCATGGTGGTTCCCGCACTGCGCGCACTGGCGAGCAGCCGCAGTTCGCTGAAGCGAACGCCTCTTCGCTCGATGAGCTCCAGGAACTCGACACCCACCGCGCCGGTAGCGCCAACAATCGCGATCACGGGGTCACGGACCATGCCGAATGTCTACCACAGCCGCCAACCGCGGCCGCCGATCACTCGGGCGTACCGACAAGGTAGAAGCGCCTGACCTCGGCATCGAACCGGGTGCCATCTTCGCGTACGAGCGTGAAGGTGCCCTCCATCGTGCCCCACTCGGTCGCCAGCGGGCAGTAGCTGCCGTAGCGGAACGACTCGCCGGAAGCGAGGCGGGGCTGCTGGCCGACGACGCCATCGCCCTCAACCACATGACTGTCGCCGTCCGCATCAACGATGGTCCAGCGGCGTGAAACGAGTTTCACCGGCGTCGGCGAATCGTTGACGATCTGCACCTGGTAGCTGAAGACCCACCGTCCATGCGCAGGGCTGCTCTCGCGTGCGAGCCAAGATGGCTGCACACGAACAGTAATGCCCTCGGTCGTGGCCTGGCTGCTGATGCAGCCGCGTTCCATGGTGGTGGTGGTCATTGCGTGGGAAGGGTAGACGCGTGGCCAGCCCCGCGCCCAACTTCACGAAATCACTTGCGCTGGAGGCCGATCGTGGCCTCGAAGACCGGCAGCGGCGACTCGACCAGCTTGCGCCAATCGAGGTGGACGTCGAGGTCCTTGTACCCCGAGGGGGCCTTGACGTGCACGTACAGCGGCACGCGGCGGGCCAGCGTGATGGGCTCCGTCACCCCGCCGGAGGGCGTGGTCGCGCTGAAGGCATCGGGATCCGGGGGCAAGCCATCACTTGCCTGGCCCGCACTCACCACCGCCCCGGCGAGCGGCAGCTTGCTGCGGCGATCGATGACTCGGAAGCTCACTTGGCGCGTTTCGCGGCTGCGCGCCGTCATGTCGAGGCTGCTTGGCGTGCGCAGCTCGACCGAGGCCCCCACACGACCCGGCGCACGCACGACCACGCGGTTCATGAAGCCTGAGATGAACTCGACCTGCGCAAGCCCATCTGCAGCGGTCGAGGCCTGTTGCACGGGCAAGCGACCTCGCGACTGTTCGGCCCCTTGCTCCTTGAGATAGATGAACGTGCTCAAGTAGACCGTGGCGCCCTCGACGGGCCGGCCATCCTCATCAAGCACGCGCACCTCGATCGGGGTTCGGGTCACCGGCACGAGCGGGAAATCGATCGGCTCCTTGCCCTTGACGAGGTCGAAGTCAATCGTGGTCTCGCCCTCGCCGCGGATCTCCTGCCGCACACCGTCGTAGGGCATCACGATGACCTGCCGTGGTTCGTAGCCGGGCTTGAAGATCGTCAGGCTCGTGCGCCGCGAGAAGAGTGTGAAGCCAGCCACGCCCTCGCCATCGGAGACGAAGGGCTCGTCGTCGCTCGCGAAGATCTTGAACCAACCGAGCGTGTTCCGATAGACGTCAACACCCTCGACTGGACGGCCATCCGGCTGCACCGCACGAAGCTGGATCGGTTGGATAACACAGCCCGAACACAGGGCTGCGAGGGTCATAGCGGTGATGAGGAACGCGGCTCGCATGGGCTGGCCCGTCGCGGAGGCCGCGCTATACTGGCGGTCCATCACTGGGGATTAGTGTAACGGTAGCACAACTGACTCTGACTCAGTTTGTCCTAGTTCGAATCTAGGATCCCCAGCTTCGATCGATCACGACGCCTCCCCCTGCGGGAGGCGTCTGTCGTTGATGGGTCGTTCGTCAGCGCGTCACGGCGTCCATGCCGAGAGCATGAGCCCCAGGTCGCCTCCATCGACGCTGCCGTCGCCATTGAGGTCGGCAGCGCACCCTGTGCATGCACCCCATGTCGAGAGCATGACGCCGAGATCGGCACCGTTGATGATTCCATCGCCATCAAGGTCGCCGGGCACAGAGCTGCCGCCACGCGTCAGCCTCGAGCTGGGGATGGCCGTCGTCGAGGTACCCGGACCCGACCAGGCCATGATCAGACCCGCGCCGCCGCTGCCCTCGAAGAACTCCACGCGCAGCCGATGCTTGCCCGCCGCCAAGGGCCGCGTGCCACGCACCGTCACCATGCCGTGCAGACCATCGTTGTTCGCCACCAGATCGTCACCGATCCAGAGCCGCGAACCGTCATTGCTCGTCACACCGAGCGTCCAGTACCCAGCCGTGGGAATCGTGACCCAGCCGTTGAAGGTGGCGCCAACATCGTCCACACGACCGCTGCCGGCAAAGGCGTCCGCGGTCGAGGCGTAGTTGATGTTCTCGACCACAGCCGTGCCGTAGGGCATCAGGGTGGAATAGTCAGGAAGCGCCGTCGGCGCCGTGAGCTCGTACCAGGCTGCATCGAGGCCCGGCTGGTCACCCTGCACGACCACCGCGGGGCGACCCACGGCAACCTCGATGGTGACCTGTTCCGACGAGGTGGATCCGCTCACTGGCTCGACCAAGGTGTAGCTCAGCGTCTGGTTGCCAGCTACGAGACCGACATCATCCACCACGAGCACGTCGCGCGCGCCATCCACGCCCGGCACGAGCCGAACCGCACGACCGGCGCTGGTCACGGCATCGAAGGACTGCATGCGCAGCGGATCCATGTTGAGGTCAAGGTCGTTGGCAAGCACATCGAGGGTGATGGCCTGGCCCGCGATCGCACGAGCGCGATCAGCGCGCGCAACCGGCGACGCCGGTATGAGCGCCGTGCGGGCCTTGCCGACCGCGCGCAGCAGGTTGACGCGGCCCCAGCCGAATTCCTCGCCGTTGACGGTGCCGCCCCAGACATCGCACGTGTGCATCAGCACGTACTCGGCGTGTGCCGCAGTCAATTGCGGGTTGGTGGAACGGATGAGGGCCAGCGCACCATTGACCACCGGCGCGGCCATGCTCGTACCGCTCGCGAAGCCGTAGGTTCCATCGCGGATCGAGCTCAGGATCGACACGCCCGGCGCGAACAGGTCCACGCCGAGACCGAAGCTGCTGAAACCCGCGCGCTGGTCAGACTGGTCGCTCGCGCCGATCACGAGGACATTCGGGAAATCCCAGCCAGCGTGATCCGTGGCAGAGTTCCCGGCCGCCCACAGCATGCTCGCACCGAGCGACCGCACATACTGGCCAGTGGTCTCGATCGGTGCGTAACCGATGCCCGAGTAGCTGGTGGAGATCACCTTCGCGCCATTCTCGGCAGCCCACTGCACGCCCTGCAGCAGGTTCTCGAAGGTCGCTTGGCCGTTGGGGACCTCACTCACGCGGATCGGCATGATGCGCAAGTTCCAGCCCATGCCCACTACGCCCACACCGTTGTTCCCGCCCGCTGCCGCGCAGCCGGCCACATGGGTGCCGTGTCCGTTGATGTCGTCCAGCACGCCGCCGTCAGCCTCGGCCAGATCGCTCGAGCTGTTGAACCCAGGCACGCGATTGAGGAGATCCTCGTGCGGGACGATGCCGGTGTCGGTGACCGCGATGATCACGCCCCCTGCTGCGTCGGCCGCGTGAAGGTCCCACGCCGCGGCGGACTGCATCATCGGGTGATGCCACTGCTCGACGTAGCGGGGATCGTTTGGCTCATTGCACGGGTAGACCATCCAGTTCGGGCACACGTACTGGAAGAGGCCAGTCGCCATGAGTTCCGCAGCCACCGCGTTCTCTGCGTTGCCCGGCACCATTGGCCCTGCACCGACGGTGATCACCCATTCGTCCGTCCGATGGTTGCGCCGGCCCGGCCACGCAGCGAGCCGCTTCATCGCGGCAGCGCGGTCGGCGGCATCGAGCGACTGCAGCGGTCGCACGATGAGCTCACCCGAGAACTCACACTCACCCCGCACCTCGGTGAAGTCAGTCTGGGTAGCGAGGGTCGATGCGAGAAGTACGATCGGGGCGCAGGCGAGCATTGGGCAATTATGGACGGTCATCGCCGCGCGGACAACCGCGCCGACCGGATTCGGGCAAGGTTCTCCGGACCGTCAGGCCCCTGCGGACCACGTCGTGAGCAGCGCCCCCAAGTCGGCACCGTCGACTTGGTCATCGCCATTGAGGTCGCCGGCGCAATCGGAGCACGCTCCCCAGGACGTGAGCAGGATGCCCAGGTCGCCCCCGTCGACATCGCCGTCATGGTCCAGATCGGCCCTTGAGGAGGGTGTCCCGGTCACACCCATGCAGAGCTCTGCGCCGAGCCCCGAAGCCTGCCAAGTCGTGCCATCCAGCAGCGTCAGGCAGGTGTAGCCCTGGCCGGTGCTTGCGAAGTTCCAGACCGGGCTGCTCCCGCCAAGAGCCTCCGAACGCAGCACGAGCCAGTACGTCGTTCCCGCCCGAAGCTGCGGGCGGACCGCGCTGATGACGGTCTGCTGCTGGGGATTCCAACCACTGGCCATCGTGTCCATCGTCCATGACTCGATCGCCGTACCGGAGGGACGGCTCGCGGAACCGGTCCCTGCGTCGGTCTCGATGGTGACGGTGATTCGCGCACCCGGCTGCGGCGAGTTGTTCATGATCCAGAACGACGCCGTCGAGAGATCGGCGTCGATCGCGCAGGTGAATCGCTGGGCGACCGACTGGCTCGTCGAGACATCAGCGCCCCAGAGTCCGAAGAATCCGCCGAACGGTCCGTTGCTCGAGTAGAGCGTTTCAGCCGAAGCCGGCATGGTGAGCGCAAGGATGGCCAAGGACCGGAGCATCCGCGAAGGGTAACCCGGCAACGGCTCGAGTCGAGCGCTCCGTGTCCCTCAGGGCTACCCTTCCCGACCCATGCGCGTCGTCAGCTTGCTCCCCAGCGCTACCGAACTGCTGTGCGCCATTGGCGGCCAGCACCTGCTCGTGGGCCGCAGCCACGAGTGTGACTTCCCGGGGGGCCTCGAGCACCTGCCGGTCCTGACCGGGCAGCGCACGCATGCCGCCACAAGCGCCGAGATCGATGCGCAGGTCAGCACCGCGCTCGGCAGCGGGCAGTCGCTCTACACGCTCGACACGGAACGCCTGCGCGCGCTCAAGCCCGATGTCATCCTCACCCAGGATCTCTGCGATGTCTGCAGCATCGACTTGGCCACGGTACGCGGCGCCGCAGCCACGATGGACCCCAAGCCCACGGTCGTGAGCCTGAACCCCACCACGCTTTGGCAAGTGCTCGATGATGTCCTCGCCGTGGGTGAATCCGTGGGCATGGCCGACCAAGCGCAGATGACGATGGTGCGATTGCGCGAGGGCTACTGGACGGCCATCGACTTCGTGAACCCGTTCGTGCCCGGACCGCCGACACTGTTCCTCGAGTGGATGGATCCGCCCTTCGTGGGTGGGCACTGGACGCCGGCACTCATCAACGCTGCCGGTGCACGCCATGTCCTCAACGAGCCCGGTGCCAAGAGCCGGCGCGTGAGTCCCGAGGACCTGCTCGAGGCCGCGCCGGAGCGCATCGTCATCTGCCCCTGTGGCTTCGGGCTCGAGCGGATCGAGCAGGAACTCGATGCGCTCATGTCGCAGCGCTGGTGGCCGCTCGTACCGGCGGTGATGTCGGGCGATCCTGATGCGATCGTCTTGGTCGACGGCAACCAGATGTTCAACCGACCTGGCCCACGGCTGGTCGAGGCTTTCCGCTGGTTGGTGGGATGGATGAACGACCGCCCGGAGCTCGTACCCGCGGGCTTCCCGGTGCGCCGGCTGGCCGACGTGCGGCGCTGACGCCCACGCCAAGCGGCTGCAGGGCCTGAAAACGGCCCTTTGGCCCGATCCATCATGACTGGCACACCGTTTGTAGCGGGCTGCTGCCGCGTACCCCGGGGCACAAGGACACCCTCATCATGGACATGAACCGATTCACCATTGCAGCCCAGCAGACGATCGTCGAGGCCCAGTCGCGCGCCGCTCGCGATCGCGCCGGCGAGTTCAGCTCGCTGCACCTGCTCGCCGCGCTTGTAGCCGATCGCAAGGGCGCGGCCTGCGCGATCCTCTCGAAGGTTGGTGTCGATGCCATGCGCATCGCCCAGGTCGTCGAAGCGGAACTCAAGCGCATCCCCACCGTGCAGGGTGCGCAGCCGACCGCAGGCAACGATGTCATGTCGGTGCTCACTGCCGCTGACCGCGAGGCTGCACGCATGAAGGACCAGTACGCCACAGGCGAGCACCTCCTGCTCGCCTGCGCCGGCGAGCGCTGCGAAGCCGCCAAGGCGCTCGCCGCATGCGGCGTACAGCGAGGCCAACTTGAGCGGGCGATGGCCGACATCCGCAAGGCCAGCGGCGTGACCAATGTGACCGACCAGGAAGCGGAAGGCAGCTTCGAAGCGCTGAAGAAGTACGCGATCGACCTGACCGAGCGCGCCCGCG
>SYIB01000212.1 GCA_005798965.1 Planctomycetia bacterium | reverse complement strand
GGCGGCTTCGCGCAGAAGCTCGTGCGCGTCGGCCGCACGAGCGAAGTCGATGCCGAGATCGTGGATGGCCTCGCTGCGGGCGATGTCGTGCTGCTGCGCGAACCGCGCGCCGACGAGATCACGAGCCAACTCTCGCCAGAGATGGTCAACCCGCCAGCGGCTGACAGCCGAGAGGCACGCGCGAGTGGTGGCGATGCGACACGTGATTCGGGCCGACCGGGCAAGCCCGATGCCACCACGCAGCCAGCGACTCCACCCACGGATCCCGCCGCGGCCGCCAAGCCGGGCGAGTGAGCCTCACGCCATCGAGGGCATCCAGATCGTCTTGGCCTCGGTCACGCCGCGGAAGGCGACCGGGGATCGCCAGCGTGCAGCGGTGAAGTCGCTCGCTGGATCCACAATCGTCACGCGCTTCATGTTCTCGGCGGCACCAGCTTTGAGGGTGGCAGCATGCTTCCCCTTGGCCGCAGCGACGATTGCGTCAACATCACGGTGGGTCGCCATGGCGGGTACGAGTTCCGCATGATCGCCGGTCAGGATGTTGCAGACACCACCGGGTACGTCGCTCGTGGCCAGGGCCTCGCTCAGCACCAGCGCGGGAATCGGATGCCGCTCGCTCGCGACGAGCACGACCGCGTTGCCGGCGGCCAGCGCCGGACAGGCCAACACAAGCGCACCGAGCAGTGGTGACTCGTCGGGTGCGAGCACACCCACCACGCCGGTCGCCTCGATGCCCGTGAACGTATAGAAGGGACCGGCGACGGGATTCTGCGACCCGAGCACGATCGCGATCTTGTCGGTCCAGCCGGCGAAGCTCAACACATGCTCAATCGACGCCTCGACCTCAGCCTTGGCCTTGCGTGGCGTCACGCGGCTTGTCGCGCGAATCGCCTCGACAAACTCGCTGCGGCGAGCCTCGAGCATCTCGGCGAGCCGGTAGAGGATCTGCCCGCGCAGATACGCGGTCGATGATGCCCACTTGTGTTGCGCGGTACGAGCGGCCTCGACCGCATCACGCAGGTCCTTGCGGCTCGCCTTGCACAGGTGGTGCACGGTGCCGCCGGCAACGGCCTTGATGGTGCGCCCGCTTTCGGTGCGCGGGAACGCGCCGCCGATGAAGAGTTTCCAGGTCTTGGTCACGGTGGCCATGGTGGTTCCTTTCAGGCGAGATACGCGGCAAGACCCGCGCGACCGCCTTCGCGGCCAAAGCCCGACTCCTTGAACCCGCCGAACGGGCTCGTCGCGTCGAACTGGTTGAAGGTGTTGAGCCAGACGACGCCGGCCTTGACGCCCGCGGCGACCTCGTAGGCCTTGCTCGCGCGGCTCGTCCACACGCCTGCGCTCAGGCCATAGTTGGTGTCGTTGGCACGCGCGATCGCTTCATCGGGTGTGCGGAAGGTGAGCACCGTCAGGACGGGTCCGAAGATCTCCTCGCGCGCGATCGTGTGTGCCGGCTGCACGCCGCGGAAAAGCGTGGGCGCGACCCAGTAGCCGGTGTCGGGCAGTGCACCATCGAAGCAGACGATGCGGTCGGCGCCCTCGCGCACGCCGCACTCGATGAAGCTGTTCACGCGCTCAAGCTGCGCGCGGCTGTTGATCGCGCCGACGTCGGTGTTCTTGTCGAGTGGGTTGCCCACGCGCAGGCTGCGCATGCGGTGCGTGAGCCGGCTGATCACCTCATCGACCACGCTCTCCTCAACAAGAAGCCGGCTGCCTGCGCAGCAGACCTGACCCTGGTTGAACCAGATGCCGTTCACGAGGCCCTCGACCGCCTGGTCCATCGGTGCATCGGCGAACACGATGTTGGGGCTCTTTCCACCAAGCTCGAGCGTGAGCCGCTTGTCGGTGCCCGCGCACGCGCGCGCGATGCGCTTGCCGACCTCGGTGCTGCCGGTGAAGGCGACCTTCTGCACGCCCGCATGCTCCACGAGCAATCGACCTGTCTCGCCTGCACCCGTGACGATGTTCACGACACCCGGCGGCAGGTCGACTTCCTGCAGGATCTCGGCCAGACGCAGCGCCGTGAGGGGCGTGGTCTCGGCAGGCTTGAGCACGACCGTGTTGCCGCAGGCGAGCGCGGGGGCGATCTTCCAAGCTGCCATGAGCAGGGGAAAGTTCCAGGGAATCACCTGCGCGCAGACGCCGATCGGACGTGGATCGACGCCGGGCACCGCGTACGCGAGCTTGTCGCACCAGCCGGCGTGGTGGAAGAAGTGCTGCGCCACCAGTGGCACATCGACGTCACGGGTTTCCTTGATCGGCTTGCCGTTGTCCATCGACTCGAGCACCGCGAGCTCGCGTGCGCGCTCTTGGATGCGTCGCGCGATGCGGAAGAGGTAGCCCGCCCGTTCGGCAGGCCGCGTCCGGCTCCAGCCCTTGAAGGCTTTCTGCGCGGCCTTCACCGCTGCGTCGACATCAGCCTTGCCGGCCTCAGCGACGCGAGAGAGCTTCTTCTCGGTGGCTGGATCGATGGTGTCGAAGTGCTTGCGCGAGCGGGGATCGACGAACTTGCCGCCGATAAAGAGTCCATGCTCGGGTGCCAGTTCGACCGGGAAGGTCTCGGGGGCAGGTGCGTAGGACCAATCGATCGCCTGGGCTGGCTGCATCAGGGCATTATGACGGCACCGGGTGAATCGGGCGGCCTCGAGCGGCGAAAGAGCAATCATGAAGCGAGCCGTCCAGATCGTGATCTCCCTCGTGTCGACTGGCCTCTGCGCGATCGCCTGTGCCACCGAAGGCTCACGGCCCACGCCATCCCCGTCCGCAATGGGTGACGATGCTGCAGCCCAAGAGGCCGCGGCCAAGGCGTGGGCTGCGAAGGACCTCGCTGCACCGACCGAGGCTCCCAAAGTCGGCACGGCGGTCCGCGTGGGCGGCGACCTGAAGGTCGAATCGAATCTCGACGGCGAAACATGGCGATCGGGCCGCTGCTTGATCGAAGCACCGCTGCCTGAGGGCTATCCAGCACCAACCCCACCGGGCGCGATCGACATGAAGGCCTATCCCGTGGTGCGCCGCGCCGAGATCACCGCCAAGGGCAGCACGATGGTCGGCATGAACTTCGCGTTCTTTCCGCTCTTCAATCACATCAAGGATCGCGACATCGCCATGACCAGTCCAGTCGAGATGGACTATCGCGGCATGGAGAGTGAAGGCAACCCGTACCAGCTCGATGAGTCCAAGGGTGAGTGGACGATGAGCTTCCTCTACAGGCAGCGCGAGCAAGGGCCCACGGGTGAGGCAGGCCGAGTGAAGGTGCGTGACAATGACCAGGTGACCGTGCTCTCGATCGGCCTGATGGGCCCGTATGGCATCGGTCGCGTCAATGAAGGCCTGCCGATCCTTGAGACATGGTTGAAGGCGCACCCCGAGTGGGAGCGCGCTGGTGATGTCCGTGCCTTCAGCTACAACGGTCCACAGGTCCGCAACGCCAACAAGTGGAGCGAAGTCCAGTTGCC
>SYIB01000211.1 GCA_005798965.1 Planctomycetia bacterium | reverse complement strand
GTGCGTCGAAGTCACTGTCGTGCGCGGCCGCCTCGCTCAACCATGCGCCGGGCAGGAGGCTGGTCACGCTGGTGTTTTCCATCCCGCCGGCACCGAAGTTGCGCACAATGAGCTGGTCGTAGCGCGCCCATGGATATGGCGTGCCGAAGCGGCCCGCCAACACCTCGATCATCTCGTCGGTGCGGTCGTAGGTCCGGTGGATCTCGTCGGCATGGCCCGGCAGCGCCCACACCTGCATCGGGACGCCCGATCGCGGACTGGGCAGCGCCGTGCGCTCGAACGTGCCGGCGACCAGGCTCACCAGGTACGACACGTGCGGCTTGTCCTGCAGCCAGTGCCACGTTTCGCGACCATTGGCCACGGCATGCGACACGAGCTTGCCGTTGCCGCTCGCACTCACCCCGGCAGGCACGTCGATCACGAGTTCGGTCGTCATGCGCTCGTTGGGAAAGTCATGGCACGGGAACCAGAATCGATTCGATTCAGGCTGTCCCTGCGTGTGGACCTCGGGCGGGTAGGCCTTGGCATCGGGGCCCGGCGGCGTGAAGGTCATGCCATCGATGGGATCGTTGCAGGTGTACGTCGTGATGAGCGTGGTCCAGTCGTCTCCGAGGGGCGCGGCGAAGTGCACGAACAGCGACGACCCGTCATGGGACCACTCGATCGGCTTGCCCTGCCCGTCGACCACAGATGCGACCGCCAGCCCGGGAGCATCGAGCCGGAGCCCACGCACAGGCACGCCGATCGGGCGCACGGTCATCGTCTGCTTGGCCGTGAAGGCGCGGTCCTCAAGCCGCTCGAACCGGAGTTCAAGCTTCATGTGCCCGTAGTCGACGAGGCGATTGGGCGGGTACACCCGCATGTCGCGACCCGTGGTCACGTCCACCTCCGGCATCGGAGCCGGCGGCTGGCGACGCTGGGCGGGGCTGAGAGCAACCGCGGCTGAGCACAGGACGATGGCAATCAAATGCATGCAGGGAGGGTATCCCTCTGATGGAAATCGCTTCGCTCGTCGCTTGTTCCGGGTAGGGCGTACGCGGTAGGCTTGGTTATGCCCCCTACCAACGATCAGCCCGCCCAGACCGGCGCCGACTGCGGCTTCCTGAGCCAGTTCGGTGCCTCGAGCGAGGCCAGTACAGAGCACTACTCGCCGGCTCCCGCGGGCTATCAGCGCGGCGTCACCAAGTTCGTTGTGGTGATCGGCACGGTCATGAGTGGTCTCGGCAAGGGCATCTTCAGCTCATCACTCGCAAAGTTGATTCAGGACAAGGGTCTGTCGGTCGCCCCCATCAAGATGGAGGGCTATCTCAACATCGACAGCGGCACGCTGAATCCCTACCGCCACGGCGAGGTGTTCGTGCTCGATGACGGCCTCGAGACCGACATGGATCTGGGCACCTACGAGCGCTTGCTCGACCAGAACCTGTCTCGCAAGAACTTCGTCACGGCTGGCCAGGTGTACACGCGGATCCTCGAGCGCGAGCGCCGCGGCGGCTACCTCGGCCGCGACGTGCAGATGATCCCGCACGTGACCGGCGAAGTGAAGATGAAGCTGCGCGAACTCGCCATGAGCGGTCCGCGTGGCAAGCAGCTTGACGTGGTCTTCGTCGAGGTTGGTGGCACCGCCGGCGACTACGAGAATGGCTTCTACATCGAGGCGCTGCGCGAGTTGGCGTTCGAGGAAGGCCCAGGCAGCACCTGCTTCGTGGCGCTCACCTACATCCTCGAGCCCTCGATCCTCGGCGAACAGAAGTCCAAGGCCGCACAGCTGGGCATCAAGCGGCTCATGGAAGCGGGCGTGCAGCCCAACATCGTGGCATGCCGCGCCAAGAATCCCGTCACCGACAAGGTGATGGAGAAGATCGCGATGTTCAGCAATGTGCCGCTCAAGCGCATCTTCTCGATGCACGACCGCACGTCCATCTACTCGATCCCCGATGCCATGCGCCAGGCGGGGCTTGACCGCGAGATCCTCTCGATCCTCTCGCTGCACGACCGGGTCGAGCCAGCCCGCGAGGACCGCGCCCGCGCGTCATGGAACACCTTCACGACCAAGCTGCAGGCCGACCGCCAGCACGCCGTCACGATCGGCATCGCCGGCAAGTACTCGTCGCTCCGCGATGCCTACGCAAGCATCGAGAAGGCGCTCGAGCATTGCAGCATCGAACTCGGCGCACGCATGGACGTTCGCTGGCTCGAGACGAGCGACATTGCCTCGGCAGCGGACGCCGCGAAGACCTTCGATGGCGTCGACGGCATCATCGTGCCTGGTGGCTTCGGCAGCCGCGGCGTGCAGGGCAAGATCCTCTCCGTACAGTGGGCCCGTGAATCGAAGACGCCCTTTCTCGGCATCTGCCTGGGCTTCCAGGTCGCCGTGATCGAATACGCGTGCAACGTGCTCGGCATGGCCGATGCCGACAGCACGGAGTTCAGCCCCTCCACCAAGCATCCGGTGATCAGCGAGCTGCCTGACCAGAAGCGGCTCGAGGGCATCGTTGGCGGCACCATGCGCCTCGGCGCGCAGGACGTGCAGCTCACCGCGGGCAGCCTCGCGAGCTTCCTCTACGGCAACGCGACCAGCATCCGCGAGCGTTTCCGCCACCGCTATGAGGTGGATCCCTCGTTCATCACGCAGCTCACGGCCGGCGGCCTCGTCTTCAGCGGGCGCCACCCGACACAGCCGGTGATGCAGGTGCTCGAGCTGCCGATCGCCGCACACCCCTACTTCATCGGCGGCCAGTTCCACCCCGAGCTCACCAGCCGCCCCGTGCGGCCGCAGCCGATGTTCATGGGCCTGGTGGCTGCGTCGATCGCCCGCAAGAGCCCTGAGTTCGCGACCACCGCCCTCGGCCGACGATGGCTTCGCAGCGCTTCGGCCGCCACGGCTGGTGCCGGCGCCTGAACCCCGGAGTTTCGCAGCGGTTGCAGGGGTCGGCCCCTCGCCCCTACACTCCTCGACCCTTCGCCGATGTAGCTCAGCTGGTTAGAGCGTTGGATTCATAACCCGAAGGTCGGCGGTTCGAGTCCGCCCATCGGCATTGCCTTCAAGCGCGGCGTCTTCACCGCCAGAAGCGCATCAGCAGGACGAGCAGCGCCAGAAGGCTCGTGACGATCCACAGGACCGTGTACACACGGCTGAGCCGGTCTTGATTCATCCACATCACGGCCTCCAGCGAACGCCCGATGCGCGATTTGAACGCGCGACCTCCAGTTTAGGAAACCGGTGCTCTATCCAGCTGAGCTAATCGGGCAGGATGACTGACTGGGCACGCGGCGCACCCACCACCGGATCACTGGTCCTTGTACCGGCCACCCGAGCCGCCGTCGGCCTTCGACTGCGCAAAATACAGCACGCACCAGAAGGCGAGGAACAAGACCCACGCAAGATTGGCAAGAAGGACAGGAATCATCGGGTTCCTTTGGTTGGTTGGGAAGCATACCCCGGTGCCCGCCAGAGCGGAACGGACCACCTGCGGCCGGCCTCCCACGCACCATGATCAAGCAGCATGGCGAAGGAATCCGCAACGCACCACGGGCCTTCGTTGCGGGGCACGACGCGGTCACGGATCGCAGCGGGCAGATGGATGGCCGGCGGGGCCTCAGGAGCGCGGTCCGACAGCGCCCGGACCTCGAACCACGGCTCGCCGTCACGCCACGCCAGACCACCCTCCCACCAGCGTGCGCCGTCGGCTGGCGCCATGCGACGAGCCGGATCACCCACGAAGAGGAACGCATCACGATCCCAAAGCGCGCCCATCCGACGCTCACGGGCCTCCCCTGCCTCGCCCACCATCCATG
>SYIB01000210.1 GCA_005798965.1 Planctomycetia bacterium | reverse complement strand
TGGTAGCCGCCGGAGTCGGTCAGGATCGGACCGTCCCAACGCATGAACCGGTGACTGCCCCCGAAGCCGCGCACGCGCTCGTGGCCCGGACGCAGCATCAGGTGGAACGCGTTGTTGAGGATGATCTGGCTGTTGGTCGAGCGCACCTGCGGCGGCGTGAGCCCCTTCATCGCGCCTGCAGTCGCCACCGGCATGAACGCGGGCGTGTCGAAGCTTCCGTGGGGCGTGTGCACGCGCCCGAGGCGGGCGGCATTGGTCGTGGTGCCGGCCAGTCGCTCGTAGCGGATGGGCACGTCAGGTATCCCGGCTCGCACGGCTCAGGGTTTCGCGCTCTGAGCGAGTGAGCGAGCCGATCCCCTGCGCCTGGATCTTGGCCAGGATGCGGTCGATCTCGGCGTTGTCCGGGGCCTGGCGCCGCGCACGGCGTGCTGCTCCAGCGCGGCTCGTGGGATCGACGCGGCCAAGGAAGTCGAAGAAGCCGTGCAGATGGTGCGTGTTGCCGATGAAGTACCAGCCGGCGATCGCGCCGCCGAGGTGAGCAGCCTCGCCGCCGGCGTTGTTGCCCGCGCGCACGATCGTCCAGATCGCCCAACCCAGCAGCAGGATCGCCAGCGTCCGCAGCTTCATCGGGATCACGAAGAAGAGCAGGACCTGCGTGTTCGGAGCCAGGCGCGCGGCGGCGAACATGATGCCGAAGATCCCCGCACTCGCGCCGACCAGCGGCGTGGTGGGATCGTTGAAGAGCAGGCCGGGGATCGCCGGCAACTTGAGCAGCGCGAACGCCCATCCGCCGAGGTTGAGCGCCAGGTACATCAGCGCGCCGAAGATCCCGCACAGCAGGTAGAAGGCCAGGTATCGCTTCTTCCCGAGGTAGCTCTCGATCACGCCACCGAAGAAGAAGAGCCCGAGCATGTTGAAGATCAGGTGATTTGCATCGGCATGCACGAACTGGAACCCGATGAACCGCCAGAACTCAAGGCCGGTCCAGCCGATGAACGGCTGCTCGACGATCAAGGCCTTTGCCGTCGAGAAGTAGAGCCAGCTGTTCAGCAGCGGCATCAGCTGGTAGCTGATGGCCCCGACCTGCTTTTTCGTCTCGGCGAGCACGATGGGCCCATCGCCACCCATGGCAGGAACGGTGCGCTCGGTGACCCGTCCGTTCGGCAACCGCTCGATGCGGGTCTGCGAGACGGGCTCGGTCAACACGACCTGCTTGCCTCGGACCTCATCGATATCCACGCCCGGCGCCACGCTGACCTCCAGCGGCACCATGCGCGGCGTCAGGAAGCCATCCACCGCGAAGATCGCCACGCAGGCGATGATGATCCATGCGGTCACGCTCAGCGAGGCCAGCGCGCCTGCGCCCCCCTGCTGCGGATCCCTCCAGCGACGCGACTCAACGCCCATGCCCGCTGCCTCCCACGGCACGCCACAGATGGAACGCCGCAATCGTCTTGCCATCCTTGATCCGCCCGCTGGCGATGCGACGCTCGACCTCGTCGGGGTGGACCAGCTCGACCTCGATCTGCTCGTCGGCCTCGAGCGCCTGCTCGCACGGCGTGAGCGCCGTGGCCTCGTACAGGTGCATGAGCTCGTCGCAGAAACCGGGCGACGTCAGGTACGCACCCAGACGGCGCACGGAACCAGCGCGGTAGCCGCACTCCTCCTCGAGCTCGCGTCCTGCAGCGGGCTCAGGATCCTCGCCGGGCTCGAGCTTGCCCGCGCAGAACTCCTCAAGCCACTCGCCGACGGCGATCCGGTAGTTGCGGATCATGACGAGGCGGCCATCATCAAGGACGGGCACCACCGTGACCGCGCCGGGATGACGGACCACGTGGCGATCGAGCATGCGGCCGTCGCGCGCCTGGACCTGCAGACACTCGATGCGCAGGAAGCCTGCTTGGTGGACGATTCGACCGGTCACGCGCGCTCCTTCCGAGAGGGCGGGCATGATAGGGTTCCGCCGTGGAATCGTCGCCGTCCAATGAAGCGCTGATCCGTGTCGCGCGACTGCGCAAGCGCTTCGGGCGCCTGCAGGTGCTCAAGGGCATCGATGTGTCGTTCGCGGCGGGCCAGACCACGGTCGTGCTGGGGCCCAGCGGTTGCGGCAAGAGCGTGCTGCTCAAGCACATCGTCGGCTTGCTCCGTCCCGACTCCGGGGAGGTCTGGTTCGACGGCCTGCGCGTGGACCGCATCCGCGAGGCCGAGCTCGGCTCGGTCCGGCAGCACATCGGATTCCTGTTCCAGATGAGCGCTCTCTTCGATTCGCTGAGCGTCGCTGACAACCTGGCCTTCCCGCTGCGCGAGCACGGGGTGACGGACGAGGCGGTCGTGCAGGCCCGCATCCAGCGCGTGGCAACGATGGTCGGCCTCTCGTCCGCGTTGCACCAGATGCCGGCGGAGCTTTCAGGCGGCCAGCGCAAGCGCATCGCGCTCGCCCGAGCAATCGTGCGCGACCCCAAGGTCGTGCTGTACGACGAACCGACGACCGGCCTCGACCCGATCCGTTCGGACATCATCAATGAGCTGATACTGAAGCTCAAGCGCGAGCTGCGCATCACCGGCATCGTGGTGACGCACGACCTGCAGTCGGCCTTCAAGGTCGGTGACCGCTTCATCCTCATGCACGAAGGCACCGTGCGGTTCGAAGGCTCCGCCGCCGAGCTGCGCGCGTGCCAAGACCCGGTCGTGCATCGCTTTCTGCAGGGCGAGGCTTCGCCCGAGGAGCTGGCTGAGATCCGTGGCAACGGTGCCTCTACACTGGGGGCTCCATGAAGGACTCGACGCGCAACTTCGTCACGGGCCTGGTGAGCATTGGCGCGCTTGGCGTGCTG
The DNA here is from genome assembly GCA_005798965.1 of Planctomycetia bacterium. Classification (GTDB taxonomy): domain Bacteria; phylum Planctomycetota; class Phycisphaerae; order Phycisphaerales; family SM1A02; genus SYIB01. The sequence continues at coordinate 5,855 of SYIB01000210.1, read as the reverse complement.
GTCGCCCTGCTCCTGATGTTCGGCGAACTGCGCTGGCTCATCCAGCCCTCGTACCGCGTCACGGTGGCGGCCAACATCGGTGCCGGCCTGCGCAACGGTTCGCAGGTCATGCTGAACGGCGTGCCGATCGGCCAGGTCGTGTCGGTGAAGGTGCGCTCTTCCGAAGATCCGCCGGTGCGCGTGGAAGCGGACATCAACGCGGAGATCGACCTGCCACAGGCCTGCGAAGTCTCCAGCGAGAGCGGACTGATCGGCGGTGGATCGCGCCTGAACTTCAGGCTGCCGGAGGATCCGGCCGCGCGAACTGCGATGGCCCCACGCGATGGCACGTGGATCGCCACGGCCACCTTCATGACGTTCGAGGATCGACTGGCCTCGATCGTGAGCGAAGACTTCACGGAACTCGCGCGCAACCTCAACGAGCTCGTGGCGCCGCTCAGGGGCAGCCCCGACGATCCGGCCAACGAGGGTTCGATCCGCACGAGCGTGACACGCCTGAACCGCATGCTTGCGTCGGCCGAGGCTGCGTTCGACGGTGCGAACACCTGGCTCAACGATGAGCAGCTGCACACCGATGCCAAGAGTGCCGTCTGGAAGGCGAGCCAGCTCATCGACCAGGCGAGCGCTGCGATGGAGGCGGTTGCGGGCGCCGCGAAGGGCGTCGAGGGCCAGGCGACCACGCTCGCGGCCGACCTGCGCCCGGTGATCGAGCGCATGCGCCAGACCCTCGAGAACGTGCAGGCGATCAGCGAGAAAGTCAACGCAGGCGACGGCACCGTGGGGCAGCTCGTGAACAACCCCGACCTCTACCGATCGCTCGAGGATGCCGGCCGACGCCTCGCGGCAACACTGGCCGAGGTCGAGCTGCTCGTGAAGAAGGTCAAGGACGAAGGCCTGCGCCTGGAGTGGTGAGCCGCGGCACGGTCGATCCAGCCAGCGCTCCTGCGGAGAAGCCCTGAAACGACAACGCGGAGCCGTACAGCACGGCTCCGCGTTCCCTTGTCTCCATCCGGAGGCGGTTCAGCCCGCTCCGCCAAGCACGACCACTTCGACGCGACGGCTGCGCGCCTTGGTGTCGGCCGGCTTGTCCGGTCCCCACGAGCTGAGCTTGATGGCATCCTTCGGCAGGCCCTTGGCGATCAGGTACTCGCGCACCGCGTAGGCGCGCTCGAAGCCGAGGTGGTAATTGGTGGCGAAGCGATCCTTCGTGGCCTTGATCGGATCGGTGTCGGTGAAACCGACGACATCGAGCGAGCGGCCCGCATGCGACTCCTTGATGATCGTCACGATGCGGTCGAGGCTGCGCTTGCTCGCAACCTTGAGCGTGCTCTTGCCGCTGTCGAAGAGGACATCGCCCTCAATCACGACGTGGATGTCGTCGCCGACCTTCTCAGCGGTCACGCCCTCGATCCCATTGAACTCCTCGGCGGCGCCTTCGCTCACCGGCGCAGCAGCGACAGGAGCGCGTGCCAACTCGGCCGCGGCCTGCTCTGCGGTGCGCGCACGCTGCTCGGCGGTGCGACGTGCTTCTTCGCTCTCCTCGAGCGCGCGGCTGCGATCGTCGAGCTGCGCCTTGAGCGCATCGATCTCGGTGGTGCTGGCCTGCTTCTGCTGCCCTTCGCAGCCGACCATGGTCAGCAGCGACACGGCAATCCCGGTCATCATGAACTTCGTCATCCTTGACTCCTCTGGTGTAGACGGCACCACACGGCGCCGGGGCATCCTGCCCGCGCGCATGGTAATCGCCTTGGATAACAGGTCAAGGACCTTCGATGATGCCCGGGAACGCCACACGCCCGAGGTCGACGAACCAAGGCCGGAAGTAGACCAGCAGCAACACCGCCGCGGCGAGGTACGGGCCGTACGGAAGTTCACGACGGCTGCCTCGTCGGTTGGCGAGGGCGAGCGCGGCCATGGCCGCCAGCGCGACGAATGGCGCGATGAAGAAGCCAGCCAGCGGGACGATCCAACCGAACGCCGCACCGGCGCACCCGAGGATGTGAACATCCCCGAAGCCCATCGCCTCGCGGCCAAAGGCCAGCGTGCCCGCAATGCGGATCGCCCAAATGATCCCGCCGCCGACGAGGTAGCCCATCATGCTCGCAGCCACCGGTTCGAGCCAGGTTGGCGCGTTCCCGGTCGATGCACCGAGGAACGCCCCGATGAAGCCACCGAGCACGGCTGGCGCCAGCACGATGGATGCGTGGCCGAGTTCACGCACCGCCTCGCGACGAGCATGCGGGTAGTCGGCGAAGAGCTCGCCTTCGGGGACGAACTGCTCGTAGTCGTGAAAGCCCGGCCGCAGAACACCCGCGCGGAGCAAGGTGGACAGCTTGATCACGCCGATCATGCCGCCGACCGCTGCACCGGCCATCCACATGGGGGCCTCGGGAAGCGGCGAGACCATCGTGCCCGGGTGCGGCACCCAGCCCTGCACCGCCGCGGCCACGAAGGCGACCACGGTCGAGAGCACGGGGATCGACAGCGGGATCGTGAAGGTCCGCGCATCGATCATCGTGATCGCGACCAGCGAGCCGATGCACCATGCCCACGAGGCGATCATGGGGAGCGCGCGCCAGAAGCCCTGCTGCGCGAACCAGCCGAGTCCCGCTTCCCGGGCACGATCTGCGGCAGTTCCGCCAAAGCACTGCCACCAGAGCGCCGCGAACAGCACGCCGACGACGAGTTCCACGATGAGGTATTGCGGCGAGATCCGGATGCCGCAGCCGGCGCAGCGGCCCCGCACGATGAACCAGCCGATGACCGGCAGGTTCTGCCACCAGGCCAGGCGAAGTCCGCACGTGGGGCAGCGGCTCGGAGGCGCGACCACGCTCATGCCTTCGGGCCAGCGAACGGCCACCACGTTGATGAAGCTGCCCGCACAGGCACCCAAGCAGAAGCCGAACACCGCACCGAGCGCGGCGAGGCCATGCATGAGGACCCAGTCGGGCATCGACTCCATGGCGGGGCTCAGCGATCCCCGGCCGAAAGACGGCCGATCTCCTCGTCGGCCTGCTGCAGGAGCGTGCGGCAGTGCTTCACGAGCGCAGCGCCGCGCCGATAGTCATCGAGGCTCTCCTTCAGCCCCGACTCACCCGACTCCATGCGCCCGACGAGCTGCTGAAGCTGCTCCATGGCCTGCTCAAAGGTGAGCGCGGCGAGGTCGTCTGGGGCTGATTCCTTGCTTGGCTTGGCTGGACTCATGTCGGCTCCTTGTCTCGGGTGGTCACGGTACTCCTGATGCGGCCATCGGCCACGATGGTGGTGAGCTCGGCTCCGGACGCGGCCCGATCGATGGATCGGATCGGCTGGCCATCGGAACCCAGCGTGATCGAATAGCCGCGCTCAAGGACACTCGTGGGCGACAGCGCCGCAAGCTGGCGCGCCACGACATCCACGCGTGCGGCGGACCGTTCGGATCGGCGCGCTGCTGACTGCGCGAGTCGGCGCGCTGCGTCGTCCAGACGCGCGCGTGCTGCTGCCTGGCGCGCGCCGGGATCCAGCCGCGCCAGGCGGGCCTCGATCGCGGCCAGCGTCGTCGCCGGCCCGCGCACCGATCGGCGCGCAGACAACTCTGCGCGGGCGGCAAGCCCATCGACCCGAGCTCGTGCCGGAACGATCGCGGCGGCCGGCGACTGCATGACGGGGCGGAGGGTGAGGCGCTCAAGCGCGAGTGAGCAGGCGTCGATGGCATCCCGCACCGCGCGATCGAGATCGGCCGCGCGCACGGCAAGTTCCTCGTCGAGCGCGGCCCGGTCGGCGAACACGCTCGCAGCGGCCAACGACGGCGTGGCCGCGGTGCCATCAGCCGCAAGATCGGCGAGGCTGACATCGATCTGGTGGCCGATGCCGGTGATCACGGGCAACCGGCTGCGGATGATGGCTTCCACGATCGCGGCCTCGTTGAAGGCCCAGAGGTCTTCCTTGCTCCCACCCCCTCGCACGAGCAGGATGCAGTCGAAGGGCTGCTTCGGCTCAGCGGCGTTGGCCCGCTCGATCGCGGCGGCCACGTCGGCTGCAGCCCGGTCCCCTTGCACCAAGGTCGGCACGAGCGTGAGCCGGCAGGTGCGGCCGCGCTCACGATGCACGTTCAGCACATCCTGCAGCGCAGCGGCGCCCTCGCTCGTGACGATGGCAACGTGACGGGGAACGCGCGGCCACTGCCGCTTGCGCTCGGCGTCGAACCATCCGCGCTCGCGAAAGAGCCGCTCCAGTTCGCGCTTGCGAGCATCGAGATCGCCCTGCCCGTCCTCGTCCATCGTTTCGGCGATGACCTGCAACTTGCCCTGCGGACCGTAGAAATCGAGGCGTCCGCGCACGACCACCGCCATCCCCTCGCGCGGCTCGAAGCCCACGCGCGACAGTTCGCGCGCGAACATGACCAGGCCGATCGTGGCGTCCGCCTCACGAAGGGTGGCGTAGAAGTGCTGCGACCGGCTCACGCGACCGAGCTCGCCGCGCACGGTGAACGATCCTGGAACACCCAGACGAAGCGCTTCCTTGATGCGTGCCGCGAGCGCAGCGACGGTCATGGGCACGACGCCAGGCGCTCCCGCGGTGCCGGGCGCGTCATCAGCGCCGCCACCGACCGATCCCGCATCGACCGGCTGACGGAAGAGCGCGCCGTGCGCGAGACTGGGATCGAAGGGCTTCCGTGCCACAGGGGTATGGTACGGACGATGCCCGCCGGCGATGCCGCCATCACGCTTCACTCCGGTGTCACCGCCCTCCCGGGCGTGGCCGAGCGCGTCGCCACGAGCTTGCGGTCGCTGGGGATCCGTACCGTGGCGGACCTCGTGCGGCACCTGCCGATCCGATACGAGCAGGACCTGGGCGAACAGACGGCCGAGCAGGCGCGCGCCGGCGCGCGCGAGGACGGAGTGGTCGGCGAGATGAGCGCACGCGGGATGATCACCGCGGTGCGCCACATCCCGGGGCGACGCCCGCGTGTCGAGGCCACCCTCGAGGATGAGTCCGGAAGCGTGCGCCTGGTCTGGTTCAACGCACCATGGATCGCACGGCGCCTTCGCCCGGGGCTGCGTGGCGTGGCGCAAGGCAAGGCGAAGAGCCGAGCGGGCTACGTCGAGATGAGCAACCCGCGCTGGCGCGACGAGGCGCCGAGCGAAGGTGACACGCCGATCGCTGGCCGCCTGCGCCCCGTCTACGCCGCCACGGAGGAGCTCTCGAGCCTGCGGATCGAGTCGTTCCTGAAGGCGGCGCTGCCCCATGCCCTGCCGTTGATCGACGATCCGGTGCGTGCCTCGATCGTCGCGCGTCATGGTCTCCCGCCCTTGGCGGATGCCTACCGCATGGTGCACCTGCCCGCCGATGCTGCCGAGGCCGAGCGCGGCCGGGCGCGGCTTGCCTTTGATGAACTGCTCTTGCTCCAACTCGGTCTGGCCATGCGCCGATGGCAGGCGCGCCACCAGGAGCGAGCGGTACCGCTGCCGCGGACCGAGGCAATCCACCAAGCGATCGTCGAACGGTTCCCCTTCTCGTTCACGCCCGACCAGACGGCCGTGTGCGACGAGATCGCCCACGACCTCGCCGGTACGGCGCCGATGAATCGGCTGGTGCAGGGCGATGTGGGCTCAGGCAAGACCGCCGTGGCGCTCTACGCGGCGCTGCTGGCGATCGCGCACGGGCACCAGGCGGCCATCGTGGCACCGACCGAACTGCTGGCCGAGCAGCACTTCCGCAACGTCGTCGCACTGCTGCGCGAGAGCCGCGTGCGGTTCCGGCTCGTCACCGGGTCGCTTGCGGCACGCGAGCGCGCCGAAGCCAATGCGGCACTCGCAGGCGGGCAGGTCGACCTGGCGATCGGCACGCATGCGCTGCTCGGCGAAGGCGTGCAG
>SYIB01000209.1 GCA_005798965.1 Planctomycetia bacterium | reverse complement strand
CTTCGGCTTCACGGTCATGGGGCGTATCGCGCTGCTGGCCGCCCGATTCGAGTTCCTCTTCATCGATTGGCTCTGGCTCATCGATCCCAAGGGTGAGCGGCTGATGCCCGTGGCTGCAGCCGCGTCCGAACTGGGCGCAGGTGTCCTTAACACAATCTGAACATCGTTAATGTCAAGCCTTAACAAAGACATGGGAGGGCACAGATAGTGTTCATGTCTTGTTCGCGTTGCGTTCAGGCCGGAGTCGGCCCGCATCCCGGACGCTTGGTGTGTGGTTGGCCCAGTACCGGAGCAGCGAACGATGCACCTTGCCGCGATCTTCACAGTGTTCAGCCTCGCATCCGGCGGCGAACCCACCCTGCAGACCGAGATCGATGCACTGCGTGCAGACCTTCGCGCCATGCAGCGCAGCCAGTCGAAGGAGGCGCTTGACGCCGAACGCGCCGCGGAGATCCGCAAGATCGTGAAGGACACGCTCGCCGACGCCGGGACGCGCGCCATGAAGCAGGATGGGGGTGGCCAGTCGGTCTTTCAGGGCGACAGCTTCTACCGGCTCGATGCGTCCGGCACCGAGATCAACTCGGCTGACGGCAACTTCCGTTTCCACCTGAATGTCCAACTTCAGCTGCGGTTCATCTGGAACCACCGCGAGGAACTTGGGGAGACGCAGGGCTTCGAGAATCGCCGAACCCGCTTCATCATGGATGGCCACGCCTTCGGCAAGGAGTGGCGATACGCCTTGCAGATCTCGCGCCCAAGCGGGGTGGCCGGACCGCGCGTCCCGGATATCGAGGACGCTTGGATCGGCCGCGTGCTCTCGCCCGAACTCCAACTCAAGATGGGCCAGTTCCGCCCCGGCTTCACGCGCGAGGAGGGGATGAGCTCCGCCACCACACTCTTCATGGAGCGAAGCGCGCTGAACAACTATTTTCGTGCGGCCCGGTCGCGCGGCATCGCGCTCGAATGGGAGACCGAAAACTTCATGTGGCGCAGCGGCTGGTTCGATGGCATCACGGTGCGATCGCCGTCCACGCCCGGGGGCGCCGACTGGAATACCGGCAACACGGTGAACCTCCCGTGGGACAACAGCCTCGACATCGACTGGGCCATCTCCAGCCGCTTCGACTGGAAGCTCGCCGGGACCTGGCGCGACCTGCGCGACTTCACGCCATGGCTGGACATGAAGGGGCAGGCGACCAACATCGGAGTGGCCGTGGATGGCGAGCAGGCCAGCCCGTCGGCCCCGTTCCCGGAGGACCCATGGATGGTCGAAGTCACGTCGGACTTCATGCACAAGCAGGCGGGGTGGTCCATCTTCGCCTGGGGCGTCTTCCGCCGCGTGCAGAGCGATGACGGCCAGTCGAACCAGTGGGGTGCGCTTGTGCAGGCCAGCACGATGCTCGCCGAAAAGTGGGAGACCGGCCTCCGCTACAGCATCGGTGACACTGGGGCCGACACCGACCGGGCGTATCCAATGCTGAGCCTCCTCGAGCTGAACCTGAGCCACTACTTCCACCGGCACAGCATGAAGGTCCAGCTCGACATTGGGTACTCCTTCGAAGGCTTGAGCTCGAATCGGACTGGCAACGGTTTCGCGTCCGGAAGCGCCAACCTGCTGCCGGACGTCCAGCCACCGGCCGGCGACGTCTCGGGTCAGATGTACGTGGGCATCCAGTACCAAGTGCTCTTCTGACGCGACACGCCGGGCGTATGCTCAAACGCCCATGACGGCCGCGCCGACCGCACCTGACACCATCAGCCAGTCCGCCACGCAGACGCCGCCCTCGGGCGCCGACCCCTGCGTGCTCCTGATCCTTGGAGCCAGCGGTGATCTGACTCATCGCAAACTCATCCCATCGATGTACGAGATGCACTGCTTGGGTGCCCTGCATCCAGCGACGGCGATCCTCGGCATGAGCCGTACCGCGAAGTCCGACGAGGGCTGGCGCGCCGAGATGCGCACCGCCGTACAGGCTTCGGTGCAGGGATTCGACGCCACGAGGTGGCAGGCTTTCGAGCAGCGGCTCTTCTATCACGCTGGCGATGCTGCGACCCAGGCTTCCTATCCCGCGCTCATCGAGCGTCTCGATACGCTGGCCGCGACGCGCAGCACCAAGGGCAACATGCTCTTCTACCTCTCGGTGGCGCCGTCCCTGTACGAGCCGATCGTGCAGTGCATCGATGACGCCGGCCTCGTGACGGAAGGCAAGCGCTGGTGCAGTCTGGATGCGAAGGGCCGTTCGTGGCAGCGGATCGTGGTCGAGAAACCCTTCGGCACGGACGAGGCGAGCGCCGCGAGCCTGAATCGGGCGCTCGGGCGCGTGTTCGAGGAAGACTCGACCTACCGCATCGACCATTACCTGGGCAAGGACCTTGTCCAGAGCCTGCTGGTGCTTCGTTTCGCCAACAGCATCTTCGAGCCAGTCTGGAACCATCGGTACATCGACCATGTGCAGATCACGGCAGCCGAGACCGTGGGCGTCGGCATGCGGGGTGGCTTCTACGAGCAGACTGGTGCCGTGCGCGACATGATCCAGAGCCACCTCATGCAGGTGCTCGCGTTCATCGCCATGGAGCCGCCCAATCGGATGCGGGCGAACGAGATCCGCAGCGAAAAGATCAAGCTCATCGGCGCGATCCGCCCGACCGAGGCGGCTGATGTCCTGACGCATGGAGCCTTCGGCCAGTACGGAGCAGGTCCAGAGCCTGCGTATGCGCAGTTGCAGGGCGTCGCTCCTGGCTCGACGGTCGAGACCTTTGCGGCGATCAAGCTGCACTTGGACACCTGGCGCTGGGCCGGCACGCCGTTCTACCTACGGACAGGCAAGGCCATGCGTGCGAAGCGGACTGAGGTCGTGGTGCAATTCAAGCCGCCTGCCGCCGACCTGTTCAAGAATGTGCCGCACGGGGCCGGTGGCGTGCAGGGCAACCGTCTGATGATCGAGATCGCCCCAAACGAGCGAGCCGAGCTGCGCTTTGAGAGCAAGGTCCCCGGTCGCCGCATGGCGATCGCGCCGATCGCGATGCAGGCGGACTTCCGCAAGGAGTTCGGCGGGCAGCCGGTCGAGGCCTACGGTCCGCTGATCGTCGACGCCATGCGCGGCGACCAGTCGCTCTTCAAGCACCGAACCGAGGTCGAGGGTGCATGGAGTGCCGTGATGCCGTTCCTTGATGGCCGCAGCAGGTCGCTGCGCGAGGGCATCGCCGGCAACTACGTGCAGGGCTCATGGGGCCCCCGATCGGCCGATGACATGATGCTGCGCGACGGCCGCGCATGGCACGACGGCTGAGCCATGGTGATCGATCCATACGAGCTGATCGATGATTCCTTCGCAGTGCCTGCACTGCCGGGTCGCGTCGTCACGGGTGTCGATGCCGACGACGTGCACGGTTCGCTCGGTGCTGACCTGCTCCTGCAGGCGAACAACTGCGTGCGGGCGTATGGCGACTTCCATCTCGCACTTTCCGGGGGTTCGACGCCGCTTCCCTTCTACCGCTGCCTGATGGTCGACCCACGTTTCCGACAGCTGCCATGGGAGCGCACACACCTGTGGATCGTCGACGAGCGTTGCGTGCCGCCCGACGACGATCGCTGCAACTTCATGCACATCCGCGAGACGATCGTGGAGCATGTCGGCATCCCGCCGCAGCAGGTGCACCCGATGGATGCGCACGTGCCCGGTGCGGCCGAGGCCTACGACCGGGCCCTGCGGGAGACGCTTGCCTGGCGTGAGGTTGGCCACGATCGGCTCGACTTTGTGCTCCTGGGCATGGGTGGCGATGGCCACACCGCGAGCCTCTTTCCGCACAGTCCTGCGCTGGTCGAGCCGGAGGCGCTGGTCGTATCCAACGACGGCCCAACCGTCACGCCGCCGGCCCGCATCACGATGACCTACCGATTGTTGAACGCCTCGCGCTTCGTCGCCGTGCTCGTGATGGGTGCGTCCAAGCATGCCATGCTCGAGCGCGTGGCACGGGCCGATGCGGACGAGGCCGCGACCCTGCCGATTCGTGGCATCGTGCCCACTGGCGGCGAACTCCGCTGGTACCTCGATCGCGCGGCATGCACGGGCGTGCAGGCACCCTGATCAAGTCCCTCGCGCATCGTGCGCATTGAGGAAACCTTGCAGGATCACGCAGGCGGCGAGCGCATCGCGGATCGCCTTCTTCTGGCCGTGCGTGCGGCCGCTGCGCTGCAGGAACTCCTCTGCATCCATGCTTGAGCACCGCTCGTCCTGCAGGTGGACTGGCAACGTCGTGCGCTGCTGCAGGAGTTCGACGAACGAACGCACGATCCGCGCGCGCGGCCCCTCGGAACCGTCCATGTTGAAGGGCATGCCGATGACGAGGTCGGTGGGGTCATGGCTTCCGATCGCACGCAGCACGGCGTCACGGACCAGGTCATGCGTGGTGGCCTGCACGACCTCCAGCGGCATCGGCAGCCGAAGCACGCTGTCCGCCACGGCGAGACCCGTGCGCTTGTCGCCCAGATCGATGGCGAGGTAGCGGGGCATCAGCGGAGCGAGGGTGGAAGCCGCGCCACAAGATCCTTGACCTGCTCGGCCAAGTCGGCCCGGCAGACGAGCGTGGCATCCTTGGTGCGCACGATGACCACGTGGTCCAGGCCGATCGTGGCCACGGTGTGCGAAGGGTCGTCGCTGGCCACCACGATGTTGGTCGAGCCCAGGTGCACCGCGGGGCATGATGCACGGTTGCCGGCGTCGTCGGCCGGCAGCGTGGATCCCCAGCTCGGCCACGATCCAACATCCTTCCAATCGACCGGCATCGGCACTGTGCAGACCGAGAGGGCAGCATCCGTGCTCGCAGGCTCCATGAGCGCAATGTCGACACTCACCTTCGCAAGTCCCGGATACACCTCGGCGACGGTGCGGGACATGTCGCCGCCGCTCGCGGCGGCGGCGTGGATCCGCATGAGCCCGGCATGGTTGTCGGGCCGGAAGCGCGCAATGGCGTCGAGCACGGTCCGGGCATGCAGCACGAACATGCCGCTGTTCCAGCCGAAGCGGCCGCTCGCCACATACTCCTGCGCGCGCTTGATGTCGGGCTTCTCGACGAATCGCTTGCAGTGCACGGCGGGCGCATGGCCTGGCACCGCGTCGCCGTACTCGACGTAGCCGAAGCCGGTCGCTGGATGGGTGGGTGTGATCGCGAACGTGGCGAGCCGCGATGGATCTGACTCGACCAGTCCGAACGCGGTCTGCATGCACGACTCGAAGGTCGCCTGCGGCGTGATGAGGTGGTCGGAGGTGAGCACGCAGAACACGGCGTCCGGATCGCGGGCGGCCAGGATCGCAGCGGAAAAGCCGACGGCGTTGAGCGTGTCACGGCCGATCGGTTCGCCGAGGAAGTTGCGCGGCTCGAGCCCAGGCACCGCCTCCAGCACCAGATCCCGGTACGCATCCGCCGCACAGACCAGCCTGCGCTCCGCCGGAACGAGCCCCGCGATCCGATCGCCTGCGATCTCGAGCAGGCTCCGGCCGTCAATGAAGGGAACCAGCTGCTTCGGCATCGCCGCACGGCTCATCGGCCAGAGCCGCGTGCCGCTGCCTCCGGCCATGATCATTGCATAGCGCGCCATGGCG
>SYIB01000208.1 GCA_005798965.1 Planctomycetia bacterium | reverse complement strand
GTTGCGCATCCTGCTTGGCATCGGTCGATGCTTCCTTCCTGTTCTGCGACGACTCCATGTCCTTGTTCACGCCGCGATCGGGCGACGCTGCTGCGCCCAAGGCAGGATCGCTTGCACCACCTGCCGATTGGCGCTTCAGTCCGGATGGCTCACGCGCGGCTGGTGGTGGTGCTGCCGGATTCGCAGGACTGAAGACCATCGAATCAATCGTTCCCTTGCCACCACCAGCAGATCCACCTGCAGCAGCTTTGGAACCGCCTCCGCCACGCATGCCACCAGGAACACCACCGGCATCGCCGCCTGCCATCCCGCGACCGCTCGATGACGACTCCGCTCTGGTGTCGACGCGGCCACTGGCGGGCTTGCTCGGCGCGACGGCTGAAGTGGTGTTGGACGGGGCTGCGGCGCTCTGCACCGGAAACGCACTTGTCGGTGGAGGCGCTGCGCTCGTTTCTGCACGCACACCTGGCAAGGCCCCAGGCGGGACGCTGAAGGAGTCGCGACCATCGCCATCGTCGCCCGCCGAACCGATGGCACCACGCGACTTGCTCTTGCCCATCGGTATCGGTCCACCTCGCCACTCGCCGAAGAAGCCATCGAACCGCGTGCCTTGCGGCAGTTCGATCGGCACCGGCACAAGCAGCGCACGACCGCCGATCGTCACACGCGCCTTCTCGATCGCGACGAAGCTCGTGAAGGGCGTCATGACCTGCCAGCCTTCACCAAGGCTCGTGACGCGGCGCCGCACATCGGCAGGCACAGCATCCTGTTCGAGTTCCTTGAGGACCGGCGCCAGCGCATCATCGACTTGGCCGCGCGCCCACAGCGAGGGCAGCATCTCCGACGCGTTGCCCGCACCAGGTCCGGCCAGCTGCACCGGGATGCGGCGCTCCCACGGACCGGCTCCGGTCCGACCACGCACGATCACCGTGCCGTTGCCGGGTTTCATGTAGCGCGCATGCACCACGATCGGCTTGGTATCGAAGAGATCAGGGATGAGCGTCGGCGTGACCGACATGGCCTCGAATCCCTCGAATGCAACCGAGACATCCGTGAGTACCGGCGTCTGGATGCGGCGCGTGAGGCGCTCGACCGCCTCATCAGCGCTGGCCTCGAGCGTGACGAACTCGCTCTCGCCGCGACCAGCGCGAGCCATCTCATCGAGCAGCCAGCGATTCACGCTGTTGCCGATGCCGAAACTGAAGACACGCGTGGTGCCGGCATTCGCGCGCACTGCAGCGACGATGCCGCGGTCGTTGCCGACATAGCCGTCGGTCAGGAAGATGCACAGGCGCATCGGTGATGTCGTGGCCGCGGGTGCGAACCCGGCTTCGCGAACCCGCAGCACGCGCTCGCCGCCGATGGTCGCCCAGGTCCCGCGCATCGAGATCGTGACGCCCTCGGGCTTGAGCACGCTCGGCAGTTCGACCGGGCTTGTGAAGGGGAACGCGACGGTGGGCGAGGCTTGGATCTGCAGACGACCGCTCTGCTGGACGATTGCCGTGTACGGCACGAGCACGTGCACCTCACGGCCGTCGGCAGGCAGATTGATGAGGTCCGCAGGGCTGAGGCCGCCGCCGGCGCGCTTCACCAGCGCCGCATTGATCGCCTCCATCAACTCAGTGCCGCCGCCACCCTGCTGGCCGTCGACGAAGGCTTGCGCCGCCTGGATGTTGGCTGCCGTGGCGGGCACGGGCTGCGGCCAGAGCACCCGCGTCGAACCCGCGAAGGTGATCACGTTGAACGTATCGGCCGGGCGCATCGCTGCGATGGCCTTCGACATGACCTGCTTGGCCTTGTCGACCGGGAAGCCACGCATGCTGCCGCTGGTGTCGAGCACGAAGACGATTTCGCGCGCGGGGACTTCCGCGGGCGCGACCGCCGCCGGGGGCGCCACCACCAGCGTCAGGTAGCCGCCCTCGATCGGTGCGGGCACGCTTGCTGGATCGAAGCTCACGCCCAGCCCTGTCGGTGCGGAGCGCGTGGACCAGTGCGAGGCCGTGGCTTCGAGGATCGCATCGTCCTTGAGTGACCACGTCACGATGAAGTCGCGGTTGGGGATCTCGCGCTGATCCACCAAGGACACCTTGCGCCGCGACTCGGTCACCGCTTCATCGCGCACGACATGCAGCGCACTGCGCACACTCGTGATCGGGATGCCACCTGCGTCGATCGAGAGCGTGATGCCCAGATCGTGACCGGCACGCGTACCAGGCGGGACAGGCATCGGCGTGATGCGGTCGGCATCCGGGACCTGCGTGGTCGGCTTGGCGAATGGCCTGCCGGGCGTGGTGTTGGGCAGGCAGAACCAGCGCCCATTCACCCATCCTGTGCCATCATCGAAGACCATGCACCGTTCCTGGCTGCCGTTGCCATAGGTCACCACGAAGCCGCAGGTCGATGATTCGGCGCGCTTCATGATGATCTCAGGAGTCGTCATCGGCACAGCACTGGCGAGCAGGGTGGGCAGATCCTGCAACGGCGGCATCCATGCGGGCACATTGCCAAAGGCGGTCGCTGTCGTGACCGGCGCCAGCAGCACCACGCCGAGCCGTGGCGTGCAGCCGGGCAGCATCAGGCTCGGTGACGGCGCCGAGTCAGGGATGTAGCGCGGCCCAACCACAGTCGGGTACTCGAAGGCGTAGCGGCCATCCTTCGCCACCAGCGTCTCGACGTACGAGATCTCGATGTCCACGCGCGCGCCCGGCTCGATGTTGGCCACGCTCTGCGTGAAGATGTTCGGACGCTCCTGCTCGAGCAAGCTCGCGACATAGCCCTGCTCGCGCGCGGCCTCGTACATCGCGCGGGCGATCGAGCGCTCACGCACCTCGCCCACGACCACGCGTTCGCCGTCGGGCTGCACGATCGTCATCGTCATCCGATCGACCGCGCCGCGGTGCGAGAGTGGGAAGGTGTAGACGGCCTCGATCTTCGTTGGATAGGTGTTCTGGTACTGCTGCCGCAGCGTGACCCGCGCGAAGGGGCCAACGACAGATGCCTGCACGTCCGTGTGGCGCAGGGGGCAAGGGCCGATGAGCTGGCCATCGGGTGCAAGCGCATCGAGCCGACCGGCCTCGGGCATCATCACGATGCCTTCAGCGAGCGCCGAGCGCTCGATCGAAGTCGTGAAGAGCAACCCCAGCACGACGACCAGGCCGATCGACGCCGCGATCGAGAGCGGACGCACCCAACGCGGCACGAACGAGGGCCGCAGGCGCGCATCCTCGCGCACGGCATCGAGCAGGCGATCACGATTGGCGCTGGCCGCGGAGCGATGCCGATCATGCCAATCGCGCAGCAGGCCGTCGAGCGCATCGCGTGGCGGCGCTCCATCATCATCGTGAGGTGAGCGCAGGAGCGACAGCAGGGGTGAACGGAACATCATGGGGTGCCTCGATTCATGGCAGGGTGTTCAAGGAGGCCAGTCAGTCGCTCGCGTGCCTGGCCCAGCAGTTTGTAAAAGGCGCTCCGGCCCAGACCAAGTGCGCTGCGTGCCGCAGCGACAGGATCGGGCTCGAGGTAGTACAGGTGGATCGCGAGTCGCTCGTCCTCAGGCAGCCGATCGAGAGCACGGTCGAGCCGGCGAAGCGACTCGGCCTTGGCGGCATCATCACCCGGTGTCGTGGCGCGGGCTCGTTCGTGTTCGGCATGCATCGTCATGGCCTCGCCTTCGTGGCGCGCGCGGCGGCTGGCACTGCGGCGGCGCTCACTGCAGACGAGCTTCGCGATCGCGTACAGCCACGAGCGAAATCCCGTGCAGTCGTGGATCTGATTGAGCTTGCGGTGGGCACGGATGAAGGCCTCCTGGCACGCGTCCTCGGCATCAGGCAAGGTGGCTGTGTGCTGGCGGCAGATCGCCAGCGTGATGGCTCCATGGCGATC
>SYIB01000207.1 GCA_005798965.1 Planctomycetia bacterium | reverse complement strand
GAGGCGGCCTCGAGCTCAAGGCGCACCTGACCGCCAACTTTGACGGCGATCGAGGTGTTCTTCTCGAGCTTCACGTCCTCGGTGCCGTCGCCAGTGATGGCTTCGCGGATGCGGCACAGCAGGCGGCGCTGAGGCAGGATGGGCTCGGTACCCTCGATGGTCTTTGGCTGCTTGCCGCCGCAGGCTGCAAGCGGGAGCGAGGTCGAGGCAGTGACGAGGAGCAGGATGATGGGGGTGGTGGTCCGCATGGTGTGGAAGTGTACGGGGCTGCATGGATCCGCACCGCCCATGAGGTAGTGTGGTCAGTTCGATCGGCACGCAGCCGTCAGGAGTACTCGACCATGGCATCGATTGACCGCTGGACCATCGTGCTGAGTGCGGCGCTCGCGCAGCCTGCTTGGTCGCAATGTCCCGGCAACGTGATCGAGATGGCCGATGACGCCGTCAACGGTGCGGATCTGGCGCAGGTCCTTTCGCTCTGGGGATCGTGTGGCGAGTGTGCTACCGATCTGAACGATGATGGGCAGGTCAACGGAGCCGATGTAGCGATCGTTCTGTCGAACTGGGGCCCGTGCCCGGCGGGGTTGGGTTCGGTCGAGCCTGCATCGGGCTCGTACCTCGGCGGCACCACGGTGTACCTGTACGGGGAGCGATTCCTGTCGACGACGTCGGTGCGGTTCGCGGGCGTGCCAGCTGCAACATTCGAGGTCTTGACGTCATCGACGATTCGTGCCACCACGCCGCAGGGCCTTGCGGGACCGGCTGCCGTCACCGTGACCACCGCTGCGGGCGATGCCGTGCTGAAGGGTGGCTTCACCTTCGAGCCAGCTCTGGCGCAATCGGTCTCGCCCACGACCGTGAGCGTGCTCGGCGGTGCGACGATCACGGTCTTCGGTCAGCATCTGGGAGAGGCAACGGGTCTTCGCGTCGGCGGCATCCTGTGCGGCGGGTTCGTGAAGGTGTCCGCCAGCGAATTGCGCGCCGTCGCTCCTGCGAGCAGTCCGTCGACCGTTGCAGTGCAGGTCGACCATCCTGCCGGCGCGCTCGTGCTTGATGATGCGCTGACGTACGGAAACGGTTCAGTCCCCGCATGGGCTACGTTGCTGGAGGCCGAGCCGAATCCGGAGGTGGTGACGTCGCCGGCGCTCCGTGATGCGATCCGCGCGACCGGTCTGGCGTGGCGTGTGCTCGATGCGGGGACGCAGGTGGAGATGCTGCTCGTGCCACCTGGCACGTTCGTCATGGGATGCAGCTCGGGCGATGGCAACTGCCAGTCGAATGAGTCGCCGGCGCACCAGGTGACGATCACGTCCCCGTTCTATCTCGCACGCCGCGAACTGACGCAGGACCAGTGGGTGGCCGTGATGGGGAGCAATCCGAGCGATTTCGGGGGGTGGCTCTATCCAGGTTCCGGCAGCCGACCCGTCGAAAAGGTCTCGTGGGACATGGCGCAGATCTTCATGGCTGCTACCGGCATGCGGCTGCCGACCGAGGCTGAGTGGGAGTTCGCGTGCCGAGCGGGGACCTCGTCGTCCACCTACCTGCCGGGCGTGCAGATCGGCCAGATGGCATGGATGGGCACGAACAATGGATCACCTGGTTCGATGACCTGGGGTACGAAGCAGGTGGGAGTGCTGCTGCCCAATGCACTGGGCCTGCATGACATGCTCGGCAACGTCTGGGAGTGGTGTCAGGATCGTGGTGGTGCCTATTCCGCCGGAGCACAGACCAATCCGACCGGCCCGTCCACTGGCGGTACCCGAGTGTTGCGCGGCGGGAACTGGTTCAACATCGGGCAGTTCGTGCGATGCTCGGTTCGTTTCGACACCGTTCCCGGCGACGTGGACATCATCGGTACGGGGGTGCGTCCGGCGCGGACGCCTTGAGTTTGGCCGATCGCATGCGCCCCCGGGTGCTTGTGTTGGCGCTTCCGTTTCATGGTGGTGCGCAGCGTCGACACTCGACATCGTCCCCGCGGTTGGCGCGTAGCATCCGGCGATGGACGCAGAATCACGCATCGCTCGCGAAGTGTTGGACCTGAAGAACGAACTCGCAGTGCAGCGCAAGACCCTGCATCGGCAACAGTTTGCCATGATGGGTTTGGTGGCCTGCCTTGCGGGTTCGGTGCTGTTGGGCGCCGTGCAGGCACCTCCGGCTGCACCCGCTGGTGCCACGCCGCCGGCAACAGTGCCGCTGGTGCCTCAGGATGTGACCTTCGGAGTCGTGACGTGCCGCGAGGTCCGCGTCGTCAATGCATCAGGACAATCCCGTGTGCGACTTGGCAGCGCAGCGAACGGCGCTGCTGGCATTGACTGGCTGGCGTCCGATGGACGCCGACGGCTGTCGGCCGAGGTCGCTGCGGATGGCTCCCCGAGCGTGGGGTTCAGTGATTCGAAGGGAGCGAGCCGCCTGGTGGCATCCGTCGGTGCTCAGGGCGATGCGTCGATCCAGTGGTTCGACGCGGATCGTCGCATGCGGATCAACGCCGCATCTCAAGCCAACGGCATGGCTGGGCTCTACTGGTGGGACACCAATGACCGCCAGCGCATGCCTCGGATCACCGCCGAGACCGGGAAGAACGGCAATGTCGTGTTCCCGACGATGACGGGGCGGTGAGGCTGCTCCCGCGTTGCGAAGCTGCGGCGCTCGGCGGAGCCGACCGCTGCGGCGGAGCGAAAGCGGGAGACGGGACTCGGACCGAGCGAAGGGAGGTAGCGGACCGTTCGGCGCGCAAGCGCCGTGGCGGCCGCAGGCCGCTGCTCCCGCGTTGCGAAGCTGCGGCGCTCGGCGGAGCCGACCGCGGCGGCGGAGCGAAAGCGGGAGACGGGACTCGAACCCGCGACATTCAGCTTGGGAAGCTGACGCTCTACCAACTGAGCTACACCCGCAAGGCGCCCTGCGGCGCGGGCCGGGATCATAGCGCGCGCCTCTCCTCTGAACGAGTTTCGGATCACAGGAAGACGCCTGCGATCGTTGCGGTGCTCCAACAGGCCAGCGCGCCCGCGGTCATGGCTCGCAAGCCGAGCGAGGCCGCATCTGCACGTCGGCTTGGCGCCATCGCGCTGAGCCCGCCGATCTGGATCGCGATCGAGGGCAGGTTCGCGAAGCCGCAGAGCGCATACGCCGCCATCTGCGCCGAGCGTGGGCTGATCGTGCCAGCCTTGATGGCAGCGGCGAGGTCGAGGTAGGCAACGAACTCGGTCGCTACCAGCTGGGTGCCCATGAGCGCAGCGACGGTACCCACGTCGCCACCGTCAAAGCCCATGCACCAGGCGATCGGCGTGAAAGCCACGCCGAGGATGTTCTGGAACGTGAGTACCGGGATGCCGTGCTCGAGCCGGAACGCTTCGATGCCCGGCAGCATCGAGAGCCCTGCGAGCGGCCAGTTGAGGAGCGCGATCAGCGAGACGAAGGCAACGAGCATCGCGGCGACGTTGAGCGCGAGCTTGAGGCCGTCCGTCGCGCCCTCGGCGGCGGCATCCATGATGTTGGCCGTCGTGCGTGGCAGGCTCGATGTGGCGGCGAGTGTCTCGGGAGGGACTGCTTCGCGCTCGGGCACCATGATCTTGGCGAAGACGATCGCCGCGGGTGCGCTCATCAGGCTTGCAGTGAGCAGGTGCTTGGCCATCGTGATGCGGCCGGCCTCGGTGTCGCCCCCGAGCATCGAGACATAGGCGCCGAGCACGCTGCCGGCGATCGTCGCGAAGCCGGCTGCCATCACCGTCATGAGCTGGGAGCGCGTGAGCGAGGGGATGAACGGCCGGATCATGAGCGGGGCCTCGGTCTGCCCCACGAAGATGTTGGCCGCGGCGCACAGAGCCTCGACGCCGCTCACCTGCATCGCCCGCCGCAGGCCCCACGCGCACCCGGCCACCACGCGCTGCATGATGCCCAGGTGGTAGAGCACGCTCATCAGGCTTGCGAAGAAGATGATGATCGGCAGCACGCGAACGATGAAGATGAAGCCCCAGGCGCCGGAGGGATCGCTCACGTTGCCGAAGACAAAGCGCGTGCCCTCGTCAGCGAAGCCGATCACCCGTGCGACGCCCGCGGCGACGAGATCGGCAGCCGCGACGGCCGGTGG